>JAGNUZ010000035.1 GCA_017986765.1 Paludibacteraceae bacterium
GTATTGCCCTTAAAAGCCTCTTCAATTGTTTGATTGACGATAGGAGCATTATCCCTAAGTTTGGCGGCCAATAATACAAGAGCACCATCGGAAAACTCAACATATTGACGCACCCATCCTCTTTTGAATGCATTTACAATTTCGTTAGCAGCAAGCATTTCTGGATAAATAAGAGAATCTACACCCATTCGTTGAAAAAATTCTACATTCTTAGGGAGTAAATATTCGTGATTATCTATACGTGCTAGTGTTTTTTTAGCGCCTAAATTAGTTGCCAATAAACAAGCGGTAATATTGGTACTTTCGTACGGAGTTACTGCGACAAACAAATCGGCACTTCCTGCTTGTGCTTCGCGCAAATCTTTGAGCGAAGTAGGCAAACCTTCTATACCTAAAATGTCATAATTAGCTTCTAATGCTTTAATTTTTTCGCCATTCTCATCAAGTAGAATAATCGTGTGATTTTCTTTGGATAGCATTTTAGCAAGATGAGTTCCCACTTCTCCCGCTCCTGCGATAATAATTCTCATAAGATTTTATATTTATAGCAATGCCTATAACTCTTTTTTTAAACTTGTAGCAATACCTTCTGAATCCAACCGAAGCATGCGGTATAATTCGGGATTCGTACCATGTGCAATAAATTCATCGGGCAAACCTAAGCGTGTAACTTGAAGTTGGTATTTATTATCAGCAAAAAATTCCAACACAGCCGATGCCAACCCTCCTTTAATCGTTCCATTTTCAACAGTTACGACTTTATTAAATTTAGCAGCAATTTCGTGCAACAACTCCTCGTCTATTGGTTTGAGAAAACGCATATCATAATGAGCCACTTTTTTGTTCTCACGTCCCAACAATTCTATCGCTTTAGCAACCGAGTTTCCGATATCACCAATACTTAGTACGGCTACATCACTACCCTCTTTCAAGCATACTGCTTTTCCGACAGGTATTTCTTGCATCGTTGTTTGCCAATCGACCAACACACCATTTCCTCGAGGATAGCGAATAACAAAGGGTCCTTTATTTGGCAACTGAGCCGTGTACATCATGTTACGCAATTCACCTTCATTTATCGGTGATGCTATTGTTAAGTTAGGAATGCACCTAAAATATGCCATATCGAAATTGCCATGATGAGTAGGTCCATCAGACCCAACCAAACCCGCTCTATCTAAGCAAAATACAACATTCAAATTTTGTAACGCCACATCGTGAATAACTTGATCGTATGCACGTTGCATAAAAGATGAATAGACATTGCAGAACGGCAACAACCCTTCTTTTGCCAAGCCAGCAGAAAATGTAACGGCATGCCCCTCGGCTATACCTACATCAAAAGCCCTATCAGGCATCTCTTTCATCAAAATATTCATCGAGCAACCTGTTGGCATAGCGGGCGTAACACCTACTATTTTCTTATTTATCTTGGCTAGTTCCAATAATGTTTCGCCAAAGACATCTTGATACAAAGGTGGTTCTTTTCGTCCTTTTTCGGTCGTAATAATGCGTTCGCCCGTTTCTTTGTTAAACAAACCTGGTGCGTGCCACTCAGTAGCTGCATTTTCGGCAGGAGCAAATCCTTTGCCTTTTTTCGTTTTGATGTGTAATACTTTGGGCCCTTCAAAATCTTTAATATCGCGCATTACCTTAACCAATTGTCGCACATCGTGCCCATCTATTTGACCAAAATAACGGATACTCAAGCTTTCAAAAATATTCTGATTACCGCCAATCATCAAATTCTTTACACTATTGGCAAAACGAACAAGTGATTTACGTTTGGATTCGTTCATCAATCCGATTTTCTCAAACGCTTGGTATGTCTTATAGCGAATGCGGTTATACGTTTTAGACGTAGTAATATTCATTAAATACTCGCTCAAACCACCCACATTTTTATCAATAGACATATTGTTGTCATTCAGGACAATAAGCAAGTTATTCGGGTAAGCAGATGCGTTATTTAAGCCCTCAAATGCCAAACCACCTGTAAGAGATCCATCACCTATCACAGCTACGACTTGTTTTTTTTCGCCTTGCATAGCATCGGCAATAGAGATACCCAAACCTGCCGAGATAGAAGTAGATGCATGACCTGCAATAAATGCGTCGTATTGACTTTCTTTGGGAGAAGGAAAACCACTTATACCATTGAACTTACGGTTAGTTTTGAATACATTGCGTCTGCCTGTCAATATTTTATGCCCATAGGCTTGATGACCTACATCCCATACAATTTTATCGTTGGGAGTATCAAATACATAATGCATCGCCACTGTTAATTCTACCACACCTAAACTAGAGCCAAAATGACCTGGATTACAGGATAATTCATCAATTAAGAATTGTCTCAATTCCTTGCAAACCTGTTCTAATTGGCACTCCTTCAATTTACGTAAATCAGAGGGATAATTAATGGTGTTTAATAAGGGATATGTTTGTTCTGTCATTTCTCGCTAAATTTTAAATGCAAAAGTACTCATTATATTATTGTTTTAATATTTTTAAACCTTAAATCATCAGGTAGAATGATGTTAAATGTGTACATTTGCGCAAATTTAAGAAATATATTACATTTTAAATACAATTTTCAGTCCCTTTAATTTGCAAAACTATTTTTGATATAGACACCCTTATAAACTCAATCAAAATGAAACATCTGTTATTATTTATTGCTTTAACTCTCTTACTTGGTTCGTGCGTAACCCAACAAAAATACAATGAACTAAAAGACAGCGAAGAACGGTATTACGATGAGGCCCGCTTGTACGAAAAAGATTTATTTGAATTGAAAGCCAAACACAAAGATATGAGTAGCGAACTCGCAAAAGTAAAAATTCTGAAAGAAAAAGCAGAAGCTGATACAGCCAAATTAGCGCAAGAATTGGCTCGTTTGAGTTTTGAATGTCTTAATTTGCAAGAGCAGAGCAAAGAATTAATAGAAAAATTACGCACCTCAAAAAGTGAAGATGAATTTAAAAGCTTAATGGCAGAAGTACATAGTTTACAAGATGAGCTAATGAGACGGGAAGATGTGCTATTTAAAGCAGAACGATTGTTGTTGGAAAAACAAAAAGAGTTGGATTTGCAAAATAGTAAAATGAACGAGTTAAACGCCCTCATCACACAAAAAGAGCAAAAGCTAGAAGAAATTAGAACACTAGTTACGAATGCATTACGAGGATTAGAAGGAAACGGACTTTCTATCACATTAAAAGATGGACGCATCTATGTATCACTCGAAGAGGATTTATTGTTTCAATCGGGCAAATGGGCTGTTGACAACCGAGGCGTACAAGCCCTCAATCGTTTAGCCAATGTATTAGCACAAAATAACGACATACATATTCTTGTAGAAGGACATACTGACGACGTCCCATACAAGGGTACAGGCAATATACAAGACAACTGGGATTTGAGTGTAAAAAGAGCAACTTCCATTGTGCGAATTCTACTTAACAATAGAGAAATATCACCCGCTCGCATAACTGCTGCTGGACGTGGAGAATACATGCCTATTGCTACTGGTAGAACAAGCGATGCCCGCAAAACAAACAGACGGACTGAAATTATTCTTACTCCGAATTTAGATGAGTTGATGAAAATATTTGAATAAAAAAGTGAGTTTTAGAACCGTTGTACATACCAAGAAATCGGAACATACTATATCGCATACGACTAGTACCATGTTGCTTGGCTCTTGCTTTGCACAGCATATAGCAACCAAACTGTTACAACATAAACTTCCGACATATGCTCCTTTTGGGGTGCTGTACAATCCATCTTCTATTGCCTGCAGTCTTAATAGCATATTGGAAAAGAAAGTTTTTTCACAACAAGAAGTTTTCTTTCAGCACGAGATGTGGAAAAGCTACGCTTTTCATAGTACATATAATGATGCTAGTGCGGAGAATTTAGTAGAACGTATGAATACTGAAATATCTACAGGATATGCTTTTTTACAAAACTGCAACACACTGATTATTACACTCGGAACTGCCTACGTTTATACACTAAAAGAAACAGGAGAAGTGGTAGCTAATTGCCACAAATCAGATGCAGCACTCTTTACACGGAAACGATTGGATATGGCTGAAATCGTGAGCGAATATACAGAATTGATAAACCGCTTATTGCTTTTTAACCCAAATCTATCCATTCTATGTACCGTTAGCCCTATACGACATTGGAAAGACGGAGCTCATGAAAATCAACTAAGCAAAAGCATTTTGCTATTGGCGATAGACAGCTTGCAGAAACAATATACGCAAGTGCATTATTTTCCTTCGTATGAATTGGTATTGGACGATTTACGTGATTATCGCTTTTACGAAAGAGATATGTTGCACCCCAACTCCACAGCTATTGACTATGTGTGGAAGGCTTTTGGTGAGAGTTATTTCTCCCAAGAAACAAAAGAAATAAACAGAGAAGTAGCAGACTTGGTTAAAAGCGAAAGTCATCGACCGATTAACCCTGACAGTACAAGATACTTGCAATTTATAGAACAGCATGCTAAAAAAAGAAGCCTGTTACGTGCCAAATACCCTTACCTAAACATCTAAATTATGACAACCAACAACAAAGAAAATCCCTTTATAAGCCTCATCATAGGCATTATTATCCCGTCCATTATCTTGTCTAAATTTAGTTCGCCTGAGCATTTGGGTGTATTAGTAGGCTTTATTGTTGCACTCGCTTTTCCCTTCTTATTGGCATTATATAATTTTTTCATTCGCAAAAAAGCTGGTTTCATCGCTATTCTTGGCTTTATCAGCATCTTTGTAACAGGTATTATTGGTGTATTTGCATTTCCATCAGAATGGATTGCCTACAAAGAAGCCTCCGTTCCTTTGGTGATTGGTATTATGGTATTAATATCTTTAAAAACACCTTTTCCATTGGTGAAAAAATTTTTGTACAACGAGGAGATTTTGGATATACCGAAAATTAATGCTCTTTTGGCAGAAAAAAATAAGACTCGCGAATTTGAAAAAACATTGGTAAACGGCACGTATATGTTAGCCGCTTCTTTTTTAGTATCGGCTATATTGAACTTTGTATTAGCCAAAATATTAATTCAAAGCCCTTCTGGCACAGCAGAATTTAATGCAGAATTAGGCAAAATGACCGCACTTAGTTTTCCTGTCATTGCCCTACCCTCTACGGCTATTATGCTTGTAGCCTTGTGGTATATTTTTGGCAAACTAAAAAAACTAACAAACTTAGAATTTGATGATTTGTTGGCAGAAAAAATACGAAATAAATAAGGCTCTATAACAATTAGACAAAAACCGCTTACAAAAGGCTCATCACAATGAATTATACCATCGAATCCATATCCAGTATTATTCAGGCAGAAAATAAACCGCTGCATGATAATCGCATACGCTATATTCTAACTGATAGCCGAACGGTATACTATCCCGATGAAAGCGTATTTTTCGCATTAGAAACCGCTACCAACGATGGGCATAAATACATCGAAGAATTAGTAAAACAAGGCGTGCGAAATTTCGTGGTACATCAAAAGAACCCCGCATGGGAAACCTTGGGTGTAAACCTTTTGTATGTTTCCAATACATTAAAGGCTCTGCAAGATTTAGCCACATTTCACCGTTTTGCGTATAACATTCCCATTGTAGGCATTACGGGTAGCAACGGTAAAACCATTGTAAAAGAATGGCTCAACCAGTTACTCCAAATGGATTACCGCATAACACGGTCTCCCAGAAGCTATAATTCGCAAATAGGCGTTCCGTTGTCGGTGTGTTTACTCGAAGAAAAAACCGATATAGGCATCTTTGAAGCAGGCATATCACAAGCAAACGAAATGACACATTTGGCTGGTATTATTCAGCCAACAATCGGTATTTTCACCAATCTTGGAGATGCTCATCAAGAAGGGTTTGCCTCAATGGAAGAAAAATTACGGGAGAAATTATCTCTTTTTGCCACATCGCAGGTACTGATATGTAAATACGATACGCAAATTGAAGCCGTAGTACGTGCAGAAAACCCTTCTATTCAGCTATTTTCGTGGTCGTTTGACCAAACAGCACCATCAACCTTACTCATTTTATCTATTGAAAAAAGTGGGGCTTCTACTACGATACATTATCAGTATAAGGACGAATCACACAGCTATCACATTCCTTTTGTTGACGATGCCTCAATAGAAAATAGCATTCAGTGCCTTGCATTTTGCTTGTTGCTAACAATACCTACTGCTACTATTGCGGAGCGTATGCAATACCTCGAACCAATTGCTATGCGACTAGAAAAAAAACAGGGGATAAATAATTGTTTAGTCATTAACGATACCTACAATTCTGACAACAATTCACTGCATATAGCACTCGATTTATTGGCATATTCTGCCGAAAATAACTACACCAAACGTACTGTTATCCTCTCAGATATTAGTCAATCGGGGGAAGATGATACAACCCTATATACAAAAGTAGCGTATGCTTTGCAGCAAAAAAACATTAACTGCTTAATAGGAATTGGCACTAAAATAGCTCAATTTGCCTCAATTTTTGAAGGAGAAAAATATTTTTTTCCTTCTACTACTGAATTTCTAGACTCATCGTTTCTGTACACATTTAAAAACGAAGCCATATTAGTAAAAGGGGCACGAACCTTTCAATTTGAGCGTATAGTTAGCAAACTGGAACTAAAAATGCACGAAACGGTACTCGAAATAAACCTCAATGCACTGGTGCGTAATTACAATTTCTTTCGTTCTAAATTGGAACCAAGCACCAAAACAATGTGCATGATAAAAGCCAATGCCTATGGCTGTGGTGCCATTGAAGTGGCAAAAACACTGCAATATCATCGGTGCGATTATTTCGGTGTAGCTGTGGCAGACGAGGGAGTGGAATTGAGAAAAGCAGGTATACAAACGCCTATTATCATTATGAACCCAGAGCCTAGCTCATTTGGCTTGTTATTTGATTACAACTTGGAACCTGAAATTTATAGTTTCAGATTACTGAAAGATTTTGCTGCACAAGCCGACAAACACGGTATGGTAAAATACCCTATTCATATTAAAATAGATACAGGCATGCACCGTTTGGGATTTGACCCTTCCGAAATGGAAGAGTTAGCAAGATTTATCGAGCAACAAAATGCAGTGCACATTCATTCCCTATTTACGCACCTTGTGGGAGCAGACGAAGAGCGTTTTGATAATTTTACAAAACAGCAACTAGCCTTGTTTGAGACAAGCAGTACAGCTATTCAGAAGCACTTTACGCACCCAATCATGCGCCATGTTCTCAACAGCTCTGGTACGGAGAGATTTTCTGATTATCAATACGATATGGTTCGCTTAGGCATTGGATTATACGGAATAAGTGCTACAAATACCGCATTTATTGAACCTTTGGTTACACTAAAAACTATTATCCTACAAATCAAACAGATACACCCAGAGGAAACAATAGGTTACAGTCGCAACGGTAAAGTACACCGAGAATCCTTAATAGCGACTATACCTATTGGCTATGCAGACGGACTAAAACGCAACTTAGGCAATGGAAATGGATACGTGTTAATCAACGGGCAAAAAGCACCATTTATTGGCAATATTTGTATGGATATTAGCATGATAGACATTACAGACATACCAAACGTGCAAGAGGGAGAGAGTGTAATTGTAATTGGTGGCGACATACACATCAACGAATTGGCACAAAAATCGGGCACAATTCCTTACGAGATTTTAACAGGCATATCGCAACGAGTAAAACGAATATATTACCAAGAATAACAGAGAGTAAAACAAAGAAAAGAATGATGCTTAGTACAAAAAAAATAGTATATATAATGCTGTTTATCAGCAGTATAGTATCCGTAGGTTGTCAGTCAGAAATACGCAACTTGCAAGTAATCGACACTTTAGTAGAAAAAGAAACAGCCAACGATGCTTTGCAAATACGCTACCGTGCACCCAAAGGATTTTATATGCTCAATGAACAATATACAGATTCCATTGCCAACGAAGAATTATTGCGAGATGGATTTGCTCCCATTATTTTGGCCATACATGTAGATACACTTGTAGGAGCATCGATGATGGTGTCAGATGCACATTATATACCTGACGAAAGAATAGCAAAAAACTTGAGGGAGTACAAAAAGTTTTTTAACCAACAAGATACCTGGGAAAAAGTAGTACGCAAGAAATACACCCACAATAATTTTGACATTGTAGAAATAAGGTGCGAAAACGATAATTATGTATTAAGCAAACTTTATTTCTTCGAAGAAGAAAAACCTGCTTTTGTCGTTGATTATTTCATACCAACAGCCATAGAAAACGCCTATAATCCAATGGTAGATTCATCAATAGCATCCTTTGAAAAAGGATATGTACTTATTTTTAATTGATAATCGCTTTATTCAAATTCTATCTTACCAATTTTAGGCATGAGCCACATAATTTGAGCTTGGCGTTTATACATGTAAGGACCAGGTCTAGAAACACTGTATTTTCGTGGATTGGGCAAAGAAGCTGCAATTAATGCAGACTGTGCTATAGATAATCTGCGAGGTGATTTGTTAAAATAAATACGAGAGGCTTTTTCTACACCATACACCCCATCGCCCATTTCTATTACATTGAGATAGACTTCCAGAATACGTTCTTTCGACCAAATTAGTTCGATTAAAACAGTAAAATAAGCTTCTAGTGCCTTGCGAACATAGGTGCGACTGGGTGTCAAAAAAACATTTTTAGCCGTTTGTTGCGTAATAGTACTACCACCTTTGAGTTTTTTCCCTTTTTTATTATGTTCGTAGGCTGTTTTCAAGCCTTTGAAATCGAAACCATAATGTTCTAAAAAAAGATTATCTTCCGAGGCTATTACCGCCCTTACCATCGAAGGCGAAATATCATCAATGGATACCCATCCTCGCTCCAAGCGAATGGATTTTCCTTCCGAAACCTGCTCTACTACCCTAATAAGCATTAAGGGCGTAATATACACAGGGACAAAACGATACAGGAAAACAAAAAATATACTAGACAGAAACAAGCCTATCACAATAGTACGAAGAATACGGAAGATTTTCATGCACGAAAAATTACGGTGTTTTCAATAGAAGAAATACATGTACTATAATAAAAAAATACCCAATTCCTTGCACTCTTTACGCATGCTATCTGGCCATATGCTGGCTTGTATCTCACCCACATGTGCCTTGCGCAACATAAACATACACAAACGCGACTGCCCAATACCTCCACCAATAGACAAAGGTAAAGCATCAGCTACTAGTTGTTTGTGGTAATAAAACTCCAATCTATCTTCGGTATTTGTCAATTTCAATTGATGAAGCAAAGATTCTTTGTCCACCCGAATACCCATGGAAGATAATTCCAATGGCAATTCCAACAGATCATCCCACACCAAAATATCACCGTTCAAACCAGCGAATCCGTTTTCACCAATAGTAGTCCAATCGTCATAATCAGGAGCACGACCATCGTGTTTTTCTCCATTTGCCAATTTAGCCCCTATTCCCATAATAAAGACCGCTTGATATTTTTTTGTAATCAAAAACTCTCTTTCTTTGGGTGTTTTATCAGGATACATGGCTAATAATTCTTCCGCATGAATAAAGAATATATCTCGAGGTAAGGAAGGTTTGATAGTAGGAAAATACTCATACACAGCATATTCGGCACGTACCATCACTGCATAAATACGCTTCACTATCGACTGCAAAAAAGCGATTGTTCTATCTTCTCTACCGATTACCATCTCCCAATCCCATTGATCTACATACAAGGAATGCAGATTATCCAATTCCTCGTCAGAGCGAATAGCATTCATATCCGTATATACACCATATCCCTTTTCAATAGCATAATCAGCAAGAATCATGCGTTTCCATTTTGCCAACGAATGTACAACCTCAGCTTGTGCATCACCCATAGCTTTAACAGGAAAAGTAACAGCTCGTTCTACACCATTTAAATCATCGTTGATACCCATACCTTTTAATACAAACAAGGGAGCTGTAACACGGCGTAAGCGTAGCTCAGCTGAAAAACTTGTTTGAAAAAATTCTTTCAGCATTTTAATTGCCAACTCCGTTTGTTGCAAATCCAACATGGATTTATAATGTTGAGGTACAATAATTTTTCCCATAAAAGATGTTAGTTTTAAAAAAGTGAATGCAAAAATACATAATTATATCTACAAAAATAAACTAATTTGCATTTATTATGCAACAGAAAAGGTACAATAAGCAGATAAAAGGAACAAAATAGCTGAAAAATCACAGATTTTGTATAATTCGGCGTTGGAATAAAAAATATTCAGCAAAAACTTCTGATGAAGTTTCAAAAAAAAAGATGTACTTTTGCCCCTGACTAATGGGTCCCATAGTTTAATGGATAAAACGTAAGATTCCGGTTCTTATGATGAAGGTTCGATTCCTTCTGGGATCACAATAAACATTGATTATCAAAACATGTCACATTTATCATCCATTTTATTTCCCATACAGGGTAAAATGGGTGATTCTTTTTCTTAAAGTGATACTATATCTATTTCCATTAGACAGAAATTGCTTAACCCAACATTCTTACGATTTCATAGCATAACATAGACTCTACTATTTTACTAAGTTAAAAAACAGTTGTTTTACGGAAATAATTAAAGAGGAACACACAATAGACTTAAATCCGTACTACTTTCTACTACAACAACCATGTACGCAAAACAGATAATACACCGAAACGAAAACCGCATAAAAGTTGTTTTACCATACGACTCTTTGTTGGTAAGCAAACTACGTATAAAATAGTGCATACCCCCCGCTGGCGCGGATTTGCAATCCGCGCCTTTAGAGAATAAAGATAAAGATCTGAATATATGTGGATTAAAGTTTAATTAGTAACAAAATTGTATGTGCAAATGAAATGCTGTATAGCGTAATGGTTATTAAATTATTATTTGAACAAAATTATTGATTATCTGATTGTTATAGGCACGGATTGCAAATACGCACCAGCGGGGCCATTTGTTGCCATAACAGGGCATGCCTATTTGGGCATATTGAAAATGGGATAATGATAATGAACGAAGTCGGGCAAATGGTTGAAAACGAATGGTTAACATTACCACAACGTTTCCAAAATATCCAATTGCACGCATGTATCGTAATGCCAAATCATTTCCACGCCATTTTAGAAATTGTAGGGGCGAACCCCATTATTGAAACGATTCCCGTAGGGGCGACCCTCGTGGTCGACCCAAATAAAAACGATTCCCCAACCGTCGACCCAAATAATATTGAAAAAGGGCAACCACAAGGGATTGCCCCAACGAGAAATCCATAACCACCGTAGAATACATACGTGGGGTAAAAAATAATAATTGGCAAGCAATAGATAAAAGATTATGGCAACGAAATTACCACGAACACATCATGCGCAATGAACAATCGTATATAAATATATCAAATTACATCACAAATAACCCTGCAC
>JAGNUZ010000003.1 GCA_017986765.1 Paludibacteraceae bacterium
TATTTGTTGAGGGAGACAAACAAGCGTATAACAATCTGCTTTTCTCTGCAAAGAAACTCGGTTCTGCTTTTCAAAAAGTAAACTTTCTGCGCGACTTAAAAGCCGATTTTCAAGATTTAGGAAGAGTGTATTTTCCTGATTTTAGCATAGATAGTCTTGATGAATCAAAAAAACATGCGATTATTGCAGACATGGAGTCGGATTTTATCGAAGCTAGAAAAGGTATTACTGAACTGCCTGGTAAAAGTAAATTGGCGGTATATATTGCTTATTTATATTTCTATGATTTATTGCAAAAAATTAATCAAACACCTTTTCGCAGATTGTTAGAAACACGCATTCGTGTATCCAACTCACGTAAAACGTGGCTGTTAGCCAAAGCATATATTCAATATGCTTTCCGTAGAGTGTAGCCAATTATCATCCATATAAATACATTGACACATGAGGTTTTCGATTACAGAGGAACGCGAAGTTAAAAAGTTCTTTATAATATTCTATATTATAGGCATACTTGGAATGATTATTCCATATACCTTACCGTTGTTTAAAATTCTAACACCGCTCGCTCTTTTGTTGAGCTTTGGGTATTTAGTATTTTTTCATCCAACTAAAAAAGATGCTGTTGCTAACTGGATATTTTTGTTTATTTTCTTCGCTGGATTTATTGTCGAAGTTATTGGTGTAAAAACGGGAATAATTTTCGGAGGCTATGCGTATGGCAATGGTTTAGGTCTCAAATTATGGGACACGCCCCTGCTTATAGGTGTTAATTGGTTATTTCTAGTATACACCTCTGCGTGTATTTTAGATAAAACAAAGTTGGCTGCGTGGGCAAAAGTAATTGTAGCATCGTCCATCATGATCGTGTACGATTTAATACTGGAGCAAGTCGCCCCAAAAATGGATATGTGGGCTTGGGACGCAAATAGTGTGCCAGTGCAAAATTATATAGCGTGGTTTACCATTGCTTTATTCTTTCACTCTCTACTTAAACTATTTAAAGTAAAATTATCAAACCCTTTGGCTGTGCACATCTTAGTTTGTCAATTTGTATTTTTTATTTTCTTGCTCTTTTTATTGTAAAGCACGTACAAAATGATAAAAGCTAAACATAATTTTTTCATCTATTCATTTATCATTTTCTATTCATTTTGGAAAATAAAAAAGCATTTCCACCATGTGGATATTACGAACAAGGTACATGATTTTAAACAAGATACCCCCATTCTACTCATTGGCAACCACATAAGTTGGTGGGACGGTTTTATAGCACAATACCTCAACCAAACATTGTGGAAAAAACAATTTCACTTTATGATGCTGGAAGCACAGCTACTGAAAAATCGTTTTCTTAATTTTACAGGCGGTTTTTCTATTGCTAAAAAATCAAAAGACATAGTTGAATCGCTGGCTTATGCACAAAGTTTATTGCAAAAAAAGGAAAATCTTGTGTTGGTATTTCCACAAGGAAAGATAAATAGCATACACCAACAGCAAATTGTATTTGAAAAAGGGATTGAACGAATAATACCTTCAACCAGAGCTGTGAATATTGTATTTATGGTTAACCTTATCGATTATTTTTCTGAACAAAAGCCATGTTTGCACTGCTATTTGTGCAATTATGAAAGTAATGATACCAGCCATCAGGAATTGCAAAAAGCTTTTCAATCGTTTTATACTGAATGTTTAGAAAATCAATCTCAATTAGCTACCTAACAATATGATATATATCGCCTATATAATCTTGTCATTTGCCATATTGCAATATGCAGTAGCACTTATCAATGTGGTATTTCGGCAACGTTTCTCCTCAACGATGCTGAACGAAGATATACTGGTATCTGTCTTAATTCCCGCTCGCAACGAAGAAAAAAACATTGGAAATATCTTGAAAGATATTATTTTGCAATCGTACCACAACATAGAAATTAGAGTGTTGAACGATGCCTCAACAGATGCCACAGCCTTAATAGTAGAATCGTATGCTACACAAGACAATCGAATTAAACTAGTACAATCGAATGATTTACCCAAAGGTTGGCTCGGAAAAAATTATGCTTGCTACCAGTTAGCAAAAGAAAGCACAGGACGCTATTTGCTCTTTTTAGATGCTGACGTACGCATAGAGCCTGATTTTATCGGCAAACTACTGCACTACGGACATACACGCAAATTGGATTTAGTATCCATATTCCCCAAGCAGATTTTGGGCAGTGTTGGCGAGTGGAAAACGGTTCCAATAATGAATTATATTTTGCTTTCACTCTTGCCTTTGATATTGGTACGAGGACGTTATTTCACCTCTTTATCCGCAGCGAATGGACAATGTATGTTTTTTTCACAAAGTTCATACGAAAAAATGAACCCTCACGAGCAAGTAAAAGAAAATGCGGTGGAAGATATAGTTATTGCACGTATGTATAAAAAAAAGAAACTCAAGATAGCTTGTTTAGCCAGTGTGCGTAGTATTTCGTGTCGCATGTACGAAGGATACGAAGATGCCATCAATGGATTTAGCAAAAATTATCTGGCATTTTTTGGCAATTCGGTTACGGTAGCCATTCTTTTTTGGCTAACAACGAGTTTTTCGTTTCTCGTTCTTTTGTTTTACCCCATACTTTTAGTGGCATATCTGCTTTTAGCTATTACCACTAGAATAATGATTTCTATCACGAGTCATCAATCCGTTAAAAAAAATCTATACTACTGGGTATACCAACAACGTACACTTGGCATTCTCATTAAAAACGCTTATACAAATAAGCATAATCGTAATCAACTATGGAAAGACAGAAATATCTATCAATAATCGTTCTTTATTTTATCGCAATGAGCGTTTTTGCTAGTTCGTATCAAGAAAAAGTATATCAAGCGTATGTACACAATACCATGTCGCAATGGAAATCAGCCGTTGATGAGATGGGGAAAAGTACACTCACAAACAATCAAACACGCTTGGAGCTACTCAACTATCAATATGGATATATCGGTTGGTGCATTGGACAAAAGAAAAACGAAGAAGCCAAACGTCACCTTAAATTAGCAGAAAAACACATTGAAATATTAGAAAAAAAGAACTATAAAACGGCTGATTTACAAGCTTATACTGCAGCTTTTTATGGTTATAAAATTGGATTAAACCCAATTAAAGCATCCTATTTAGGTCCTAAAAGTATTTGGCATGTAAAAAAAGCCTTGGAAAAAGAACCTACCAATGCATTGGCACACCTTCAATATGGCAATATTTATTTTTATATGCCTGCCGTATTTGGAGGCTCAATACAAACAGCTAGTGAATATTACCTCAAAGTAGAAAAACATTACGATGCCACGCCATCCTTAAAAGAGAATAATTGGAATTATATTAATTTACTTACAATCCTTGCCAATACATATATTGCCTTGGATAACGATGCGAAAGCAATGGAATATTATCGAAAGATTATTGCGTTTGAACCAAATTGTAAGTGGATACAAAAGGAAATATTATCAAAAATAAAAAAATAAAACTACCAATATGAAAAAACAAGAAGTAATTGTTGTAGGAGCTGGATTAGGAGGACTTTCTACAGCTCTTCGATTAGTAAAAAAAGGATTTAAGGTAACTATTCTTGAAAAAAACACCCAAGCTGGCGGACGTTTAAACCGTATTCAAAAAGACGGATTTACCTTCGATACAGGTCCGAGTTTTTTCAGTATGTCGTACGAATTTAAGAAGTTTGCAGAAGAATGTAAAATTGATATGCCTTTTGAGTTTGTAGAACTTGACCCCTTGTATAGTGTTCATTTTGCAGACGACCCACGTACATACCATTTGTACAAAGATATTAAAAAACTAGCTGAACAGTTTACAGATGTGGAAACAGATTTTGAGGCTAAAATGGAGAAATACTTGAATAAATCAGGTGCACTGTTTCACGACACAATTGATATTGTTGTAAAGAGTAATTTTGATTCTCTATTGGATTACATAAAAGCTTTGATGCAGGTAAACCCAAAACATCTGCCTGTTTTATTGCGAAATTTTTGGCAACAGGTTAGCTTGCATTTCTCATCGAAAGAGGCAAGACGCATTTTATCCTTAGTGGCATTCTTCTTGGGACGCACGCCTTTTGACACCATGGCAATATATACTTTATTGTCTTACACGGAGTTTCAACACGATGGATATTACAACGTAAAGGGAGGCATGTACAAAATCGTAGAAGGCATTGTTACTGAACTCGAAAAAGAAAATGTACGTATTGAATACAATACTGAAATTGTATCTGTGCAAGAAACGGCAGGCAAAGTAGAGTCCGTAACAGATCAAAACGGAAAGCAATGGATAGGAGATATATTTGTTATAAATTCAGATGCTGCTGTCTTTAGAGGAAAAGTGCTACATCGAAAAGCATACAGCCCTGCTAAACTCAACAAAATGAATTGGACAATGGGTTACTTAACCATTTACTTGGGCATATCAACCAAATTGCCCGAAGTGAATCACCACAACTATTATTTAGGAAATAATTTCGAGGAATATTCCAACAAAGTAATGAGCGACCCAAATAGCTTGGAAAAACCGTATTATTACGTCAACGTTCTATCCAAACACAATCCAGAATGTGCTCCTGAAGGTTGCGAAAGCTTATTTGTAGTATGCCCTGTGCCTACCCTACTTCAAAAGCCAAATTGGGACGATCGTGATAAAATTGTAGATGGTATTATTGCCGATTTCTCTAAACGTATAGGAAGAGATATCGCTCCGAACATTATCTCTCGCACCGTATATACCCCACAAGATTGGCAAAGTATGATGCATCTGCACCAAGGTAGTGGCTTGGGTTTATCGCACACCATGATGCAAATTGGCGGATTTAGACCTGCTAATATAGACGAAAAAAACAGCAACTTATTCTATGTTGGAGCCTCAACCATTCCAGGTGCTGGCTTGCCAATGGCTATTATCAGTTCTGAATTAGTGTGCAAACGTGTGTATACCTATGCAGGTATCGAATAAAAAGTAGATGGAAAGCACGAAAGTTGTACTAATTACGGGAAGTAACGGGCTAATTGCGAAACAATTAGCTACGCAACTAAGTAACACCTACGAAGTGCGTTTGCTAAGCAGAAACCCATCTGCAGCAAATGAATTTGCGTGGGAAATTGACTCCAACTATATAGACGAAAAAGCTTTACTTTGTGTAAGCCATATTATCCATTTAGCAGGAGCTGGCATTGCAGAAAAGCCTTGGACAAAGAATCGACGACAAGAAATAATAGCCAGCAGAGTAAATAGCGTTGCTTTGCTTTTGGAAGCTTGTGTGCGACTAGAAATCAAACTCGATTCATTTATTTCTGCCTCAGCTATTGGTTATTACGGACAAACAACCTCCCAACATATTTATACCGAAACAAATACTCCTGGTTCTGATTTTGTTAGTAAGGTATGCACAGAATGGGAAAAAGCCGCAGATACATTCCTAACTTCTGGCGTAGCCGAACGTATAATAAAAGTGCGTACAGGTGTGGTGTTCTCAAAAAAAGGAGGTGCATTGCCGAAAATGTTGCTTCCCTTTACGTTCTTTGTCAATGCCATTATTGGAAATGGTCAACAATACGTTCCGTGGATACACATCGACGATATATGCGGCATATACCAATTTGCAATAGAAAATAAGAGTGTAAATGGAGCATATAATGCCGTGGCAAGCGAACACAATACATACGCATCGTGCATGGAAAAAGCGCAAAAATCTCTAAACAGAAAGAGCCTCAAGATTCATATACCTTCTGTATTTCTTAGAGCAATGATTGGTAAAAGGTCTTCTCTCTTAGTGTCTGGAAGTCGCATAGAGAATGAAAAAATAAAAGAAGCAGGTTTTACGTTTCAATTTGAAAAACTATCAGCTTGCCTGTCGGATGTATTGGAAAAACGCTAATAAAAGAATAAAAGTAATTTGGCATATAATTTTCTAAATCTAAAATTAAACCTATATATTTGTATTCACTTAACTTGAACGTATACTTATGATTGATTTTCTTTTATTAATAGGAGGTTTTTTTGCTTTAGTATTTGGAGCAGACAAACTAATTGACGGTGCTGCTTGTTTTGCCAAAAGATTACACATCCCGAGTATTGTTATAGGCTTAACCATTGTCTCTTTTGGCACTTCTGCCCCCGAATTTGTTGTGAATCTTTTTGCTTCCTTCGATGGAAATAGCGAAATTGTTTTGGGAAATATACTGGGGAGTAATATCTCAAATATTCTATTAATCTTAGGAATATCAGCCATTATCTATCCTTTATCCGTAAAAAAACAAACCACGTGGATAGAAATCCCTCTCAGTGCCCTAGCTGCCGTTGCGGTATTTGTACTCGCTTCAGATATGCTTCTTGACAAGGCTGCTCAATCAAGCATTTCGCATATTGACGGCTATATTTTATTGCTCTTTTTTCTAATATTTATAGCTTACAACATTTCGCTTACCATAACAAATAAAACTGAAGAAGATATTGAAACCAAAGATTATTCGATGCTGGTTTCCACTCTCTACATATTTTTAGGGCTCGTATTATTAGCTGCAGGAGGAAAAGCAATTGTGTATGGTGCGAGTAATATAGCCGAGGCGTTTGGCATTAGCCAACGTGTTATCGGTATTGCTATCGTAGGTATTGGCACATCTTTGCCAGAATTAGCCACCAGTATAGTAGCTGCTCGCAATAAAAAAACCGACATTGCTATTGGAAATATTGTAGGATCTAACATCTTTAATACTTTCTTCGTACTAGGAACATCCGCGACCATAAGTACCATACAAGTATCATCCGCAGCAATATATGACATATACTTCAATATTTTCAGTAGTATCCTATTATTTACCTTGCTATTTGTGGGAAAGAATCACATCCTATCACGCAAAGCTGGCATCCTAATGCTGGGTTTATTTATCGGCTATATGGTATTCGTAATTCTATAAAATACAGGAAATGTTAATTAGCATATCTTTTCGCTAATGGTATGCTTATCTCCTACAATCCAAAGAATATCTTCTAATTGAAAAATTTCTGTTGAACTTGGATTCATAATCGATATCCCTTGCCTTTCAATACCGATAACCATACACCCCAATTGCCTAATGCCTGAGTTCACAATGGTTTTGCCTATGAGCGTAGAGTTTTCTTCAAGTAGAAATGAGGTCAACGTTATATCAAGATTCGATTGAGGTATATCTGTGCTACTTTCTACTTCCATAATGGGTGTAAAGCGTGCAATTTGATTATCATTTCCCAAAATGAGTAGTTGATCGTAAGGATAAATCCGTTCATCACCCGAAGGTAAATAAATATACTTACTGCCTCTAATAATCTTAATAATAGATACTCCAAACTCAGTTTTAATGTCTGTCTCAGCGATTTTCTTTCCAATATAGGGAGAATCGACAGAGACCTCAACGATAGTTAGGTGAATATTTTGATTGGAAAATTGAGAGTAAAAACGTGTCCTCAACGGATTATTTTGCTTTTCCAACTCTTCTTTGGTATTCAAATTTGCAATAAATCGCTTTTCAATTTTAGTGTAATGTAGAAATGAAAAGCGGGAAAACAAAATAAACAACACGATACCAACAGCCAGCAACAGCACCAATATATAGCTATATGTAAAACTGGTATACAGTACGAATGTTACCAAAATTACAGCTATCAGCACACGCAGCAAGAGCAAGGCTGTTAATCCACCACGAGTAAATCTATTTTCGTTCCACAATTTTAAGAAAATATCTTTTTTATTATTTCTATTCAACATCAAGCCATTTAGAAAAGGATATAGTAAAGCAATTGTAAGTGAGGCTTGCACTAGATTAATAACGAACAAAGGCAAAAAAGAATTTAGGTAATTGAGTAACAATGGGTTTAGAATATGTAACATAAACAAAATAACCCCCACACTTATCACCGTATAGCCTATCACTTGGATAGCAAAAGAAGTCATTAGTTTTTTCCAATCGCTCGAACTCGTTACTCGGTTAGAATGAGCTACATATTTTTCTAATGTCTGTTTGGTAGAAATGGATAGACGAGCATAAATCCAATTATAAAGGGGATTGGCTAAACGCATCATATAAGGTGATGCGAATGTAGAAAGAACCGACACGGCTACAATGATTGGATAAATATGAGGACTCATTACCCCTAAGGTATATCCCAAGGTCGCAATGATAAAAGCGAACTCCCCTATTTGTGACAAACTTAAACCAGATTGAATCGCTACACGCAAATTCTGCCCTGAGATGAGCACGCCTAGACCTGCAAAAAAAGACTTTCCAATAACAATAGTGAAGGTCAATAGCAACACAGGCATCCAGTATTCTCCTATCACTGAAGGGTCAACCATCATGCCCACAGAAACAAAAAAGATAGCTCCAAATAGATTCTTTATCCCTTTGGTAAGTTTTTCGATATGCTCACCCTCTAAAGTTTCAGCAAAGATAGAACCCATAATAAAAGCACCCAAAGCAGCAGAAAAACCTGCATAAGTAGCTACTGCCACCATACCAAAACAAAAACCAATGGATATGATCAGCAAATTTTCGTCATTGAGCCAGCGTTTGGATTTTTTGAAAAAAGAAGGAAAAACAAATATCCCAACCAAAAACCACAATATCAAAAAGAAGACTAACTTAATAATACTATACAGCATATCTACGCCAGTAAATTCTTTACTCACGGCAGCTGTGGATAATAATAACATCACAATAATTGCCACCAAATCTTCTACTACCAAGGTGCCAAAAACGATGGAAGTAAACTTGTGCTTTCGCAAACCTAAGTCTTCAAAAGACTTTACAATAATAGTAGTAGATGATACCGAGAGCATACCCCCCAGCATAAAACTCTCTATGAGCGTCCAATTAAAGAAGTAACCAATAAGCGTTCCGATAGAAAACATGGCAATAATTTCTGTGCCAGCAGTGATAAGAGCAGAACTACCTACATTCACTAATTTCTTGAAACTAAATTCTAGTCCTAATGCAAAGAGGAGAAAGATAACGCCAATATCAGACCATTCGTGCACACTTTGCTTGTCAATAATGGTAGGAAAAACATCGAAATAAGGTCCAACTATAAAGCCTGCAACAATATATCCTAATACCATCGGTTGCTTTAATCGCTTAAAAATAAGCGTAACAATGCCTGCGGCAATTAAAATAATGGCTAAATCAGAGACTAAACTTATTTCTCCCATAGTTTCTTAATATTACTCGTGTAAATATAGGGAAAGATTCTAATTTCGATAAAAAAATAGCCTGAAACTTTCAGGCTATTTATACTATATAAAATAATTATTCAGCATTTGCATTTGCTAAATCTGAATCTACCAAGATGCGACCACAATGCTCGCATACAATAATTTTTTTGCGTAAGCGAATATCCAATTGTCTTTGAGGTGGAATTTTATTAAAACAACCGCCACAAGCATCACGTTGAATATGCACAACAGCCAAACCGTTACGTGCATTCTTGCGAATACGTTTGAAGGCTTGTAACAAACGATCTTCTACCAATTTTTCTAATTGTTTTGCTTCTTCGCGGTATTTTTCTTCCTCTTGTCTTGTTTCTGATACAATCTCATCTAATTCCGCTTTTTTCTCGCGCAAATTAGCATTCATATCTTCCAATTGTGACAAGGATTTTTCTTTTTCTTCTTTCTTTACATCAATAGCCACAGTAAATTCGCGGATATTTTTTTCAGAATGTTCTATTTCTAAAGTTTGGTATTCCATTTCTTTTGTTAAATGGTCAAACTCTCTATTATTTCGTACGTTATTTATCTGCTCTTGGTATTTTACAATTAAAGCAGTTGAATTAACAATATCTTGTTTGCGATTCGTAATACTTGTAGTTAATTCTTCAATATCACTATCGTGTTTTGCGATACGTGTTTGCAAACCAACAAGGTCATCTTCTAAATCTTGCACCTCTAAAGGTAATTCACCTCTTAATGTTTTAATTCTATCTATTTCAGAATAAATAGTTTGCAAATCATACAAGGCTCTAAGTTTTTGTTCAATTGAAATGTCAATTTCAGTCTTTTTTTCTGCCATATTGTGTGGTATTTTTGGGGATATTATCGCAACTAAATGTTTATTACTAAAAATAGAGAACTGGATTACGCTCATTCTCTGAAAAATGGATTGCAAATGTAGGTATTTTTTTTGATATTAAATCATAAAAAAGCTCTTTTATAAAGTGTTCCGACTCAAAATGTCCAATATCTATTAAAAGTAATTGATTTTCGGGAATAAAAAAGTCATGGTACTTACAATCAGCAGTAACATACACATCTGCTTTTTGTTTTATCGCATCATTAATCAGCGAGCTTCCACTGCCTCCACACACCGCAACTGTACGCACCATTTTACCTGTCAATGTCGATGTACGCACCATTTTACTACCAAAAACATCTTTCAATAAGTGGATAAATGCCTCTTCGCTCATAGGCGATGGGAGCTCTGCAAGCATACCTAGTCCTATATTACTACCTGAATTAAGTAAGGATATAAAATCGTACGCGGGCTCTTCATACGGATGTACGGCACGAAGTGTTTTTTCAGCTTGTGCTACTAAATAAGTTGGCAATAACATTTCTATACGCACCTCCTCCTCATTGTTCAGGGTATTTTTTTCTCCAACAAAAGGATGTGCCTCATCGTTTGCCTTAAACGTACCTTGTCCTTGCACGTTAAAACTACATTCGCTGTAGTTACCCACCCGACCTACGCCTGCTTCAAAAAGGGCTTTTCGCACTGTTTCTGCATGCTGCGTGGGCACAAATGTTACCAATTTGGTCAGCATATTTTCATTAGAGGCTAAAATAGAGATGGGATTTGCTCCAATTTTTCGGCACATTACGGCACTTACACCATTGGAAATCACATCCATCGTGGTATGTGCTGCATAAATAGCTATACCTTGCTGAATGGCTTTTCGCACACTGCGTTCAATATAATTTTTGTTTGATATTTTTCTCAATCCACTGAATATCAATGGGTGATGCGAAAGTATCACATTGCATTTTTTCGCAACAGCTTCCTCTATCGTACTTTCAGTGATATCTACACAGAGCAATAAGCCTGTAATTTCAGCATTATCATTGTCAATCAATAGCCCCGAATTATCCCATTTTTCTTGCAAAGCAAGAGGAGCATACGATTCTATGATGGAGACTAATTCGTAAGTTTTCATTTTCTTATTCACTTATGTATAAAAATAAAATACGGCTACCTTATAATTAGATAGCCGTATATTTTTTTGATAATCAATTAATCAGCGTACAGTATCATTGCCGAAGATGCTGGTACAGAAATGTATGCTTTTTTATGTTTAAAAATACCATGCAAGTCAATTTCTTCCCCATTGGCTACTACCACCCAATTTTCTTGAGGGATATCAAGGGTAACATTATGTCTATTTCCGTTATAAATAACGAGGATACGTCTCCACGAATCTCCATTTGCATTGCCACTAATGGTGTAAGCAACCAAGGCAGGTTCTTTTACATTAATAAATTGCAAGTGTTTTTGCACCATTTCTTGCGTTGGCATTCTAAATGCAGGATGGGTTCTACGCAATTCTATCAAATTACGATAATAATCGAACATATCATGATTGGTAGTTTTAAACGACCAGTCTATTTGATTAATGCTATCAGGCGATTGATACGTGTTATGTACACGTTGTTTATCCCTTTTCAGCTCTTCTCCACCATATATAAAAGGTACACCTTGTGCGGTAAACACAATCGCTTGTGCCAATTTATTAAAACGGGTTTTCTCTTTATCACTCGTCCCTTCAGGTGCTGAATAAATAATTTTGTCGTGCAAAGACAAATCATCGTGACAAGAGGCGTAATTAATTACCTGTGTAGGATTATTTGCATAAGGAGCTTTGGCATATTTTACAGCATCGTAATGTATTTGATTGTGTTGAGTAGCACCTACTACACCAAATTTAATACTCTCCTCATATCCGTAAACACCTGCAATGAAACCTGCAACTTTATTATTGTCCCATGTACCACGAATACCGTCGCGAATATCATCACTGAATACAGCAATATTATCTAATTGCAATGCATTTTGCTTAATGGCGCGTTTTTCGTACGGCAATGGAAAATCCCACTCTGCTGTCCAACCTTCACCGTGAATACTAATAGTTGGATCAATTTTATCTAATTCGGCACGCAATAAATTTAGGGTTTCAATGTCATGAATACCCATCAAGTCGAAACGGAAACCATCTACTTTATATTCGGTTACCCAATATTTACACGATTCAATAATGTACCTACGCATCATGGCTCTATCAGAAGCTGTTTCGTTGCCACAGCCCGAAGCGTTCGACCAACTACCATCCTCTTTAAAACGGTAAAAATACCCAGGAGCCATGAGATTAAGATGAGATTCAACACCCCAAAAAGTATGGTTATACACCACGTCCATAATCACACGAAACCCATTATTTTTTAACGACTGAACTGCTTGTTTAAATTCTAAAATACGGGATATCGGATTATATGGGTCAGTAGAATAACCGCCCTCTGGCACATTATAGTTTTTGGGATCATATCCCCAGTTATACTGATTTTTATCTAATGTTGTTTCATCAACCGAAGCGTAATCATAAATAGGCAATAATTGTACGTGAGTTATCCCCAATTCTTTTAAATGATCAACACCTGTTTTTTTACCAGCAGCATTTGTGGTCCCCATTTCGGTAAAGGCTAAAAACTTGCCTTTGTTTTCCATGCCAGATTCTGGTCCTACAGAAAAATCACGCACGTGCAACTCGTATATACTAGCATCTGTAAAGTGTTTCATAGCAGGTCTTTGCACCTTTTCCCACCCTTTGGGGTTTGTTTCAGCCATATCAATAATAGCACCTCTATTCCCGTTTACGCCAACAGCTTTCGCCCAGATACCAGGCGTTTCAGCCAACCATTGTTCATTTTGAAAAATTTGAAAAGTATAGAATTTACCTTTTAAATTATCCTCGATGACAGTAACCCAAGTACCATCTACATCGTACTCCAATTCTTTTACCTCGAAAGGTTCTCCTCCCAAGCCCTCTGTGTATAAGTTTACTTTCACCTTGGCGGCAGCAGGCGACCAGACTCTAAATAATGTTTTTTCGGGGGTATATACTACCTCTAAATCATCACCCTCGTACACAGGATATTCTTCATACGATCTGTACTCTTTGGGCAGGTTATTGCAAGACATAACTAAAAATAAAATGAACGGTAATACTAAAAAGATATTTTTTCTCATTGCCATTATTTTTTAACGGATGTTTTAAAAGATTTAATATATTTGTTTTCACTATGTTACAGATTTAGGTTTGGTAAAATTACATAGGTAATGTGCAAAATTAGTTTTTTTTAATTTAAAAACAAAACTTTTCGTTAAAAAAAATTAAGATTTATTTAAGGATGGCGACCTTATTTGTTGAGTAAAATTCGTACTTTTGCAACTCGTACTATTTGGATATTTTATATATGATAACAATCATTGATGTATTTAGTTTTTTAGGTGCATTCGCATTTGCGATTAGCGGTATTCGCTTAGCGTCAAAAAAACAATTTGACTGGTTTGGGGCATACATCGTAGGCTTAGTGACGGCTATCGGTGGTGGCACGCTCCGCGATTTATTGCTGGATCAACCTCCATTCTGGATGGAACAAGGCTGGTACCTCATTAGTACACTTGTAGCCT
This sequence comes from Paludibacteraceae bacterium, assembly GCA_017986765.1. GTDB lineage: Bacteria > Bacteroidota > Bacteroidia > Bacteroidales > Paludibacteraceae > JAAYPI01. Next base: position 13,765 of record JAGNUZ010000003.1, read on the forward strand.
TATTATTTGTAGTGGCAATGGGCAAATATGTAAACAAACTCTCCTCGTCGTTTTTTGTATTCGACACCATCGGACTGGCAGTTTTCACCATTGCTGGCATCGAAAAAACCTTGTCTTTCGACTATTCATACTGGGTTGCCATCGTAATGGGTGTAATGACGGGTTGCTTAGGAGGTATTATCAGAGATATTTTTATAAATGAAACCCCGCTTATTTTTCGGAAAGAAATATATGCTATGGCATCCATTATAGGTGGTGGATTATACTTGCTCGCACTCAATGTTTTAGGACTTGGGGAACTTATGTCGTACATTATTGGTTTTAGTTCAATTGTAATTATCCGAATTTTGGCTGTAAAATATGAAATCAGTTTGCCTCAATTGCGCGACTCTCAATAAATAAAGAAATTACTATGCATTTAAAATTTTGTAGCTTAGCCAGTGGCAGCAGTGGCAATTGCTATTATATAGGAAATGATACGCAAGGCATTTTGATAGACGCTGGTATTGGCGTACGCACGATAAAAAAACGACTAAAGGAAATTAATGTGCCTCTCGAATCTATTCTAGGAGTGTTTGTTACCCACGATCATTTTGACCACATTGCCTCTATTGGAGTATTAGGAGAAGTACATCATATTCCTATTTATTCTACTTCAGAAGTATTAGAAGGCATTAATCGTTGTTATAAAGTAACTCAAAAAATAAATTTCTGCAAAAGACCTATCCAAAAAGGAGAACCTGTAACTATTGGCGATTTTCAGGTAGAAGCATTTCCTGTATCGCACGACTCATCTGATTGCGTTGGCTACACGGTATCTTATCTAGGCAAAAAACTTACAGTCGCTACAGACTTGGGCTATATAAGCGAAGAAGCTGCACAACACATACTTTTAGCAAATTCTTTTGTAGTAGAAGCCAATTATGACGAGCAAATACTACTCAACAATGCAGCATATCCGCTATTTTTAAAAGAACGCATTTTAGGCAAAAAAGGGCATTTGAGCAACCATGAATTGGCAGCTTTTCTTTCGGACAACTTTCAAGAACATTGGCAATATATTTTTTTATGCCATTTGAGTAAAGAGAATAATACGCCCGAACGAGCCATTGAAACCATCGAACAAAAAATTGGGAATAAACGCTATAACTTATGGACTAATTGTGCCTTAATCGCACTTCCACGCACGACACCCACAGAAGTATTTTCTATATAAAAGCACGGTATATCGGCTGCATAAAAGACATCCCTCTGCCATGTACAATTATTTTAACAGCGTCAATTCATTTTTTTCTTTGAAAGATAAATTAAAATCTGTATTTTTGCACTCCGAATTTTTAATCGTATGGTTTTTAGGCAGATAAACACGATTAAGTATTCCTTAGTGAAAGAACCTTCGTTTCAATGCTGCAAGATGCCACCACTTTAACAAAACACAATAAATAACCGATGAAAGAACAAGTAAAAACAGTACACCTTAACAATGTTGTGATTCGATTTTCAGGAGATTCTGGAGATGGGATGCAATTGGCAGGTACACTTTTTTCAAATATCTCTGCTTTTAGTGGCAATGATATTTCAACTTTTCCTGATTATCCATCTGAAATTCGTGCCCCACAAGGTTTGTTGAGCGGTGTTTCGGGTTTCCAAGTACATATTGGACCTAAAGTATATACACCAGGTGACAAAACAGATGTGCTTATTGCCATGAATCCCGCCGCATTAAAAATAAACGTAAAAGCCTTGAAAAATAGTTCTGTAATCATCATCGATTCAGACAGTTTTATGAAAAAAGATTTAGACAAAGCTCTGTTTACTACCGATAATCCATTTGAAGAATTGGGTATTGCTGGACTTAATGTTATACAAGCACCTATCAGCACGATGGTAAAAGACAGTCTTGCTGAATCTGGCATGGAAGGAAAAGATATTTTGCGTTGCAAAAACATGTTTGCTTTAGGCTTAGTTTGTTGGTTATTCGACCGCTCTCTGCCAGTAGCCGAAACAATGCTACGTACAAAATTTGCAAAAAAACCAACTATTGCCGAAGCAAATATCAAAGTATTAAACGACGGTTATAATTTTGGAGCAAACACACACGCTTCTGTACCTACCTACCACGTAGCTACGGGAGTAAAAGAAAAAGGTTTCTATACCGATGTAGATGGAAATACAGCTACCGCTTACGGTTTGCTTGCTGCATCTGAAAAGTCAGGGTTAGAGCTATTTTTAGGTAGCTACCCTATTACTCCTGCTACCGATATATTGCAAGAATTGGCCAAACACAAATCCATGGGCGTTAAAACCATGCAAATGGAAGACGAGATTGCAGGCATTTGTACAGCAATAGGAGCTAGTTTTGCAGGCAGTTTTGCTGCTACCACAACATCTGGCCCTGGATTAGCACTAAAAGGCGAAGCTATTGGATTGGCCGTAATGGCAGAATTACCCCTTGTTATTGTAAACGTGCAACGTGGTGGACCTTCTACAGGTTTACCAACAAAAAGTGAACAAACCGATTTAATGCAAGCATTGTATGGTAGAAATGGAGAAAGTCCAGTAGTTGTAGTATCTGCGAAATCGCCTACAAACTGTTTTGATGCGGCTTTTTGGTCGTCAAAAATAGCCTTAGAACACATGACTCCTGTTATTTTGCTTACTGACGGATTTATTGCAAACGGGTCTAGTGCTTTCAAAATACCCAATTTAGCTACATATCCACCCATTACTCCTAATTTTGTAAACAAAGACGTTGCAAATTGGACACCTTATTTGCGTAACGAAGAAACCAAAGTTCGCTATTGGGCTACACCTGGAACAGAAGGGTTTCAACACCGTATTGGTGGCTTGGAAAAAGACTATAAAACAAGTGTTATTTCAACAGATGGAGACAATCACGAACTAATGGTAGCAACTCGTCAAGCAAAAATTGATGCTATTGCTAATTATATTCCTGAACTAGAGGTAGAAGGCAATGTAGATGCCGATGTATTAGTTGTTGGATGGGGTGGCACATACGGACATCTTTGCTCGGCTGTGAATGATATGAATGATATGGGCAAAAAAATAGCCTTTGCACATTTTAGTTTCATCAGCCCACTTCCCAAAAATACAGAAAAAGTATTACGCAAGTATAAAAAAATTGTAGTATGCGAACAAAACTTAGGTCAGTTTGCAGGCTATTTACGCATGAAAATTCAAGGATTGAATATCTACCAATACAATCAGGTTACGGGACAACCATTTTTGGTAAGCGAATTAGTAAAATGTTTCACAAAAATAATGGAGAACTAAACACATGGCAGAATTATCATATCGACCTTTTCAAGCAACGGACTACAAAAGTGCTCAAGCTGTACGTTGGTGTCCAGGATGTGGCGACCACTTTTTATTAAATTCGCTGCACAAAGCAATGGCAAATATTGGCATTCCGCCTCATCAAATAGCAGTTATATCGGGGATTGGTTGCTCTTCTCGCTTGCCTTATTACATGAACACCTATGGCTTTCACACCATACATGGTCGTGGAGCAGCCATTGCATCGGGCGTAAAGGTAGCTAACCCAAAATTATGCGTTTGGCAAATTACGGGTGACGGCGACTGTCTTGCCATTGGTGGTAATCATTTTATCCATTCGATAAGACGTAATATCGACCTCAACATTGTGTTGGTAAACAACCAAGTATATGGATTAACTAAAGGACAATATTCTCCAACATCACCTAAAGGATACACCTGCAAATCAGCACCTTACGGAACAATAGAAGACCCATTCCGCCCTGCTGAACTTACATTTGGGGCTCGTGGTACATTTTTTGCTCGCACAGTAGATGTGGACACTCCCGTTGCTATTGATGTATTAACTGCTGCCGCCAAGCACAAAGGTGCTTCTGTAGTAGAAGTGTTGGAAAACTGCGTTATCTTTAATGATGGAACACATAGCATCGTAGCAAAAAAAGATGGTCGTGCTAAAAATTCTATTATTGTAGAACATGGCAAACCAATGATTTTTGGTGAAAACAAAGAAAAAGGCATTGTACTTGACGGCTTAAACCTAAAAGTGGTCGCACTAGGAGAAAATGGCATAACAGAAAAAGACCTATTGGTACACGATGAATCCTCTGTTGACAATACCATCCATCAAAAATTAGCAAACATGGCATATCCTGAATTTCCAATCGCTTTGGGAGTAATACGCCGTGTAGCTGCACCTAGCTATAACGAGGAATTAATAAAACAAATAGAAGAAGTAAAAGCAAAAAATAAAACACGCACTTTACAAGAATATTTGATGCGAGGCGAAATCTGGGAAGTAAAATAAACAGTTTTCTTCCGAATAAATTAAAAAGCTCTGAATATTTATTCAGAGCTTTTTAATTCTCCATTATTGAGGGTCGGTGATTTCAAAAACAAATGATACAGCCCTCGGATTATATTCACCACGTGTACCCGATTTAGATTCGAGGGAAAATTTGAGTTCAACAGACTGCTGTTTCTTCTGAATGGCAACAACTTGAATGGGTATAACACAGGTTTTAATCGTGGGCTTAAACACATACTTATACCTTCCAGCACTACTACTTTCTGACGCAATGAAATCATTTTGCTGAAAAGAATCAGCAAAAGAAAACTCCACAAAATCATCTTCTGGAATAATCTCCAACTCTGTTAACTCATGGTAATAACCAGACAAAACTACATTCATTCTCAAGGTATCTTCAACTAACAGATACTGCCTATCAATTTCTTCCCCGTTGATAGTTACATCAAAAAAAGAAACTTGCGGACTTTTATCTGCTTCAGAATTTAAGTTGCATGATGCTACAAAAATCGCGATTATTAAAAAAGAAAACCATTTTTTCATTGTATACCAAATTTACTGTTTCTTGTACATGCAAATATACTGAAAGAATACTGAAAAAGGGAGCTTTTAGTCAAATCTTACCATTCCATAGGCAATTTTTGTGTATATTTGCATAAAAGATACCACAACACCATGATACGTAAAGCCTTAGATAACTACAAAAACCAACAACAAGCTTCTGAGCTTCCTACCCTCAAAGCGGCACTTTTCGATATGGACGGTGTGATATTTGATTCGATGGACTACCACGCCAAATCGTGGGTAAATGCCTTTAAAGAAGTAAACATCGAATTTTCTGAATACGAAGTGTATCTAAATGAAGGACGAACTGGTGCTTCTACTATTCAAAATGCATTTTTAGCACAAAAAGGACGTGATGCCAGTCAAACTGAGATCCAAGCATTGTATGCAATTAAAAGTCGCTATTTTGAAGGTTGCGGCGAACCTATACCCATGGGTTTTGCACAAGAAACCTTGCTACAAGCACAAGCATTAAAATTAGGCATTTATTTAGTAACAGGCTCAGGGCAAGCGAGTTTACTCAATACACTACATACATATTTTCCAAGTATCTTTAGCAAAGAAAACATGGTTACTGCCTACGATGTAACTCACGGAAAACCACATCCTGAACCATATTTAATGGGACTGGAAAAAGCCAAAGTACTTCCTCTTGAAGCTATTGTGGTAGAAAATGCACCGTTGGGAGTGCAAGCAGCCGTAGCGGCTAATTTATTTACGGTAGCAATAAATACGGGAATACTCGAAGATAAAATACTCGAAGATGCAGGTGCTCATCTTATATTGGATAGTCTCGAATCTTTTTATCGACTATTGCCAGATTTGGCTCGTGCTTGGAAATAAAATCAATTCAGAATAAACCGTTCTACTACTTCGGCTACCCCATCATTGTTATTCGACGCTACAATATAATCGCCCAGATGACGTAATTCGGGCGTTACATTCTCTACCCAAATACCCAAACCTGCGTACTGAATCATACTCAAATCATTGCCCGCATTGCCTACAGCTATAATTTGATCTTTGCTGATTCCTACACGTTTGGCAAGAAAATCGAGACTGGCAGCTTTGTCGATACCATTCGGCATTACTTCTAAAAAAAATGGTTTGGAGCGAGAAACGCTTAAATTTGTACGCTCCGTTTTTAACTTTATTTCTATAGTTTTCAGATAATCAGGATGTTCGAGCATGATGCATTTGACAGCAGAGCCAGTCATTTCATCTTTAAAACTGGCTACTTTATGGTGTGGCATACCCGTTAAATGTAATTCAACATCAATGTATTCTGACTCCGTTTCGCTAATAACCCCTTTGTCTGAATAGCTGATAATGTGCACTTTATTCTCTACACTAAAATCATACAAGCTATGTATTTCTTGTTGAGTTAAACTTGTTTCAAAAATTATCTCGCTGGTTTTGGTATCATGTACAATCGCGCCATTAAATGAGATCATGTAAGAATCATACAAATGTTGTTGCAATAATATGGCGTACTGTGTCATGGCAGGTGTTGGTCTGCCCGAAGCCAACACAACTTTCACTCCTCGTTCTTGAGCTTCTAAGAGCGCAGATATAGTGCGGTCGGAAATACTATGGTCATCTCTGAGCAGGGTATCGTCCAAATCCAACACAAGCATTTTATAGGGACTATTTTTCATAATAGGCATTTTTTGTTTGCTCTATTGATTGACCTTTTTGCCAAAATGAGCATTTATTTTTAAGAATGGAATCAATAAAAACCCGGGAATTGTACAGATACACACCCAGATAAAGAATGGCAGATAACCTATATATTCTTGCAATATACCGGCAAACATACCTGGAATCATCATTCCTAATGCCATAAAACCTGTGAAAATAGCGTAATGTGCAGTCTGAAATGGACCCTGTGCAACATAGATAAGGTAGAGCATAAAAGCTGTAAAGCCAAAACCGTATCCAAATTGCTCAATAGCCACACCTGAAGCAATAACATAAAAACTTTCGGGCTGTGCATACGCTAAATACACATATACTAAATTGGGCAAATTCATGGCTATTACCATAATCCACAACCAATGTTTCAAACCATCTCTAGCAGCAACAATACCGCCCAAAATACCGCCCAACGTCAAGGCTATAACCCCGATTGTGCCATATATAAAGCCAACTTCCGAAGTGGATAATCCTAGTCCGCCGATAGTACGTGGATCAAGTAAAAAGGGAGACGCTATTTTAACCAATTGAGCCTCGCCTAAACGGTACAATAAAATAAAAAGGAGGGAAAGCCAAATACCTTTTTTAGTAAAGAATGTGCCAAATGTAGCAAAAAAATCTTTAACGCCCTGTTTGTCTTTTCTCTCTATATCAGCGGAAGGCTTAGGTAATACAACCCAATGGTAAATTGCCAAAAGAAAGAAAAAAGCAGCAATACCATAGAAAGTCAAACTCCATGCTACAGCTATCGATGGCATCGTTTTCTCTAAATAACCAGCGAGCATGACTAAAGCTCCTTGTCCTACAATCATAGCAATGCGGTAAAACGTGCTCCGTATACCTACAAAAAGCGACTGTCGGTGCGTGTCAAGTGCCAACATATAAAATCCATCTGCTGCAATATCGTGCGTAGCTGAACTGAATGCTATTAACCATAAAATTGCCAAAGTGCTTTGCAAAAAATATGGTAGAGGTATAACAAACGCAACTCCTGCTAAAGCGATACCGATTACAAACTGCATCAACAGAATCCACCAACGCTTCGTTTTCACTAAATCAACAAACGGACTCCAAAAAGGTTTGAGTACCCACGGCAAATACAACCAACTCGTATATAAAGCAGCATCGGCATTTGAAATGCCCATATTTTTGTACATAATAAGCGAGAATGTTGTGGCAACAACCACAAACGGAATGCCCTGTCCGAAATACAAACTAGGCACCCATGCCCACGGAGAAATAGTCTTTTTTTTCATCTAATCACGCTGAATTAAGATATTCGGTTAACTAATAGAGAGCCACAATGGAAACTCCTGTATAATAATGTTGTAATATTTGTTCGTACGTATAGCCTTTTTGGCTCATCACGGCTGCACCAATTTGACACAGTCCTACCCCGTGCCCCCAGCCAGCTCCCGTAAAGGTAAAATTTCCTTGCTTATCTTTTTCTACCACAAACGCTGAACTATATAAATGCGAAGTAGAAAACCATTTACGAATTTCTAGCTCTTTGCCTACTTTTACGGTACGCAAAGATCCAACAATTTCGAGTTTCTCAATACGTCCAGATGCACCTCGCTTGAGTGCACGTATATCCTGTATCATTCCAAAATCGATTCCTGAACGCTGGCGTAATAAATCGGCTAATTCTTGTGCTGCATACACCACTTTCCACCTAAAAAAATTAGGTGTTTCTTGGTCGTACGTATTTAGTATTTGTGACAAAACTGCTGTGTCTTTTGTATTACAAAATACATCGGGAGAGGATAAAATCCATTCTTTTGCCAACTTTTCGTCAGACACATCGGATATTAGATTCTGTGATGCAGTATCTGATACGGCTTGCAAATACGGCTCATCCCTATTTTCCCAACACGTGGAAAATCGTTCGCTAATACCTCCGCAACATTTAGAGAAACGGGCATCGCATAATTGATTGTTGTACAACAAGACTTCGCCTTTTGTTTCTCTCACAGCTTGCTGCACGGTAGGAGTTGTAGCACGTATTACGCCTTGGTATCGCTGACAATGATCATCAGCACACACATCAAAGAGAGAATGATTGGAATGATCGTACCACTTAAGTATCGTATTCGTAGCAGGTCCTTTATCTGTTACACATTCTGCGCTCTCGCTATCAGAATACTCCATTTGTGCCAACAACCAACTACGAGAAATAACGGCATGAGCCTTCAATAATTCAAGCGAGGAAGTAGCACTCATTTCAGAAGAAATCACACTGTGTAAATAATCTTCCACCTGAACCTCATTTATAAGTACAACAGAACCGTCCTCTATAAGTAGATGTATAGCTCCCTTAAATCGTTGATTTTCTTTCCTTTCCCAATGAAAACCAACTCCGATGACCACATCATGTACTTCAAAAGTAGCTGCAGCATAATTCTGAGGCTCTATATAAATTTCATCATATTCGGTGTTATTGAATACGATTTTCCCTTCTACACAAGAAACTGTAAAATCGCCTTTCAACAGTTCTGTACTCACTGAACAAAGAAAAGTTGTCTCCAATGAAAATACCACACTCGGTGCTGACAAAATGCCTACCTTCACAAAAGGATTTTGCAAGAGTTCACGGATAAGGTCTTGCGATAAGCAGACTTGCGACGAAATGTCTGCCACATCGTGCAGTGTGAGCTTCTGAAAATCTTTCTCTAAAGGTGTGATCAGCACACCTCCCAAATCAACAGAGGCTGGACTAAGCAAAATAGCATCCTCTCCTTGTGCAAAAAACTGCGTAGGACGATGCACTGCACGAGGTATTACCACAACAACATATTTATCTCCTGTGTACCAACACAATACGTTTAACATGGGTTCTTTATTTCCTTGTTGTATTTGTTTGTAAAGAAAACGGAAACGTTGTTCGGCTTCTTTTTTATCTGCTGATTCAATCACAATAGCATGGTAAAAATCGGTATCAATCACACTCAATTGTTGATACAAAAATTCGGCAATCGGTTTTTTTGGCAATTGATGATAATGGGTTTCTATCGGCAGAAAGCCTTTATTTCCCAATTGAAAATGCATATGATCTGGAGCAGAGGCACCACAAGATGGTCCATTGTAAAACACAAGATAAGACGAAAAAGCGTGAGCCAGATCCAACATATCTTGGAAAAAAGGCAAAATCTGCTGAGGAATATGCTCTTTGTGAGGCACAGTAAAATGTTGTGGGAAAATAGGGAATGGATTGACCAATATATCATACTTATTGCGATACGAATATACGCGTTGCTCAGCAGGTCGATTCTTAGCACATAAAAAACAAGGTCGTTGCTCTATGCTTTTAGCATCTGTTTTAGCACCCGAAGACACGATGCGAGCAGGGTTAAACTGCACATACAGAGGTATTACATCTCCTTCAATTTGCTTCGTTTTCACTTCACATAGCGCTTTGAAATTAGCATTAGCAAGCTCCCACTCTGTGAGTTGTTGTTGCAAAAAATCAGACAAATCAATTGGGGGAATAGCCATAGTATCATTTTGGTTTCAAACACACAAAAATACATTATTTTTTAATCACAACACGGTACAATATCAATAAGTTACGAACAAACAGAGTGTTACTTGAGAATCAAGTAACACTCTTAAATATAGAAAACAGTTTGACGCAGTATTAAAAATTAAAGGTCTGCCTCTGTGTAATCATCATACATCGACATGTCCTCTTCTTCTTCATCCTCTTCATCCTCTTCATCCTCTTCATCCTCCAATTCATCTACATGCTCTACGAATTTGGGTTTATGAACCAATTCCTTAACAGGTTCTGCTACAATTTCCTCCCAGACCATATCTTTCAGTTCGGCTATTCCTTTACCAGTAACGGCAGAAATAAATACGCAAGGTATAGAGGGCAAATCAAGTTTCATTGCTGCCTCCAACTCATCGTCAATCATATCACATTTGCTAATGGCCAATACTCTGCGTTTATCAAGCAACTCAGGGTTATATAGTTCTAATTCATTCAGCAACACACGGTATTCTTCGTGAATATTCTTGCTATCAGCTGGTACCATAAACAACAGTGCAGCATTTCGCTCAATATGACGTAAAAAGCGTAATCCTAAACCCCTACCATCATGAGCACCCTCAATAATACCTGGAATATCTGCCATTACAAACGATTTGTGGTCTCTGTAACTTACAATACCCAAATTAGGTTCTAAAGTCGTAAATGGATAATTTGCAATTTTTGGTTTGGCTGCAGACACAACAGAAAGTAAGGTCGATTTGCCAGCATTAGGAAATCCTACTAAACCAACATCTGCAAGGACTTTTAATTCTAAAATAATTGTTTTCTCGACCTTTGGTTCTCCTGGTTGGGAGTAGCGGGGCGTTTGATTCGTAGCTGAACGAAAATGCCAATTACCCAAACCTCCGCGTCCACCTTTTACGAGAATCACTTCTTGTCCATTCTCGGTTACATCGCATACAAATTCGCCTGTTTCGGCATCATAGGCTACTGTACCCAACGGAACTTCTATTATTTGATCAATTCCTTCTTTACCAAAACTACGGCTACCACTACCCTTTTCTCCATCAGTTGAGAATACGTGACGTGCATATTTTAAGTGCAACAATGTCCAATAATTGGAGTTGGCCTTTAAAATAACGTGTCCACCTCGTCCACCATCGCCGCCGTCAGGTCCTCCTTTGGTAATAAACTTTTCTCGGTGAAGGTGCATAGAACCTGCTCCTCCTTTGCCTGAACGACAGTAAATTTTTACGTAATCAACAAAATTTGAACTGGACATATGTAGTAATTTTTAAATATAAAGAAAAAAAACAGATAGCTCGCACGTGTCGAGTCTATCTGTGTTATAAAATGCAAGAATGATTTATTTCACTGCATCAATAGCTGTAGCTACACGTCCGAAAATCTCATCAATAGTACCAAGACCTTCAATTTTCACGTGCTTACCTTGTTTGTGATAAAATTGAATGACAGGAATCGTTTGATTTTCGTATGTTTGAATGCGTTTTTTGATTGTTTCCATGTTGTCGTCTGTGCGTCCAGAAATCTGACCTCTTAACAACAAGCGTTTTACTAATTCTTCAGAATCTACGTCAATATTTACCATTACGCTTACACGAATATTACGTTTTTTCAACATTGAATCCAACTCTTCGGCTTGCACAACTGTACGTGGAAACCCATCAAATATAAATCCATTCGCATTTGGATATTTACTAATATTGCTGTCTAGCAAATTAATAATAACGTCGTCTGACACTAATTTACCTTGATCAATAATTCCTTTAGCTTGTTTACCAAGTTCTGATTGTTCAGCAATTTCTTTGCGTAGCAAATCGCCAGTAGATAAATGGATTAAATTGTATTTTTTTGCAATTAACTCACTCTGAGTTCCTTTTCCTGAGCCTGGAGCTCCAAAAATCACGAGATTTAACATATTGTTTTGTTTTTATAAAATTAATATACGTTTAAGGTATTAAGGTATAAATGGCAGCTAAATTACGTCCATATCCATCGTAATCAAGTCCGTATCCGACAATAAAATCATTTGGAATTTCTATTGCCACATAATCTAATGGCACTTTATTTACCAAAGCATCGGGCTTCAAAAGCAAAGTTGCAACATATACTTCTGCCACATTTTTTGAGCCTAACGACTCTATTAAATTTGCCATCGTAGTACCTGTGTCGATAATATCTTCTACAACAACAATGGTACGATCTGATATATTTTCAGTCAAGCCAAATACTTCTTTTATTTTCCCTGTTGACATCAAGCCTTCGTACGAAGAAAGTTTCACAAATGTCACTTCCAACGGTATTGTTAAGCGTTTCATCAACTCTGCGGCAAACATAAATGCTCCGTTTAAAACACAAATAAACAAGGGATTTTTATCTTTTAAATCCTTATTCATGCGTGTAGCGATATTTTGTATGGCTTTTTGTATTTCTTGTTCCGAAATAGTTAACCCAAACTGCTTATCTTTTATTTGTACTACATCCATATATCTCTTGTATTAAAAAACTGCACGAAGTTACTAAAAAAAGTAAGAAGTAGAAAAAAAATCTGTATCGTACTCTTTTATTTACACTTTCTATCCAACTACAATCGACCTTGTGCTAATTTACTACCCTGTAGCGATCTTCAGAAACCCTATTCAACCTGTATCTCTTTAATCGCTCTTTTCCTGGACCCGTTTTGGTATTCGGAATACCCCATCCCCAAGCAATATCGTATTGTGTTTTGCATACAGGGCAGGAAACAAAATATCCATCATTTTTCAATATTACCTCTGCACTATGTTCATACGGACAAGCAGCATCAAAGGCATACAATTCATTATCCATAGCCCTTATCACAATAACGCCTCCGTAACCATAACCACTATTGAGGGAAGAACTTAAAATAGAGGGATGTGTAGTAGAGAAAATAAGCATATTGCCAAGCATATCTCTACGCAAGCTGCTATGTGTTCCTGATCTCGACACATCTATATCGAACGAAACCCATCCATAAGGGATACTAGAATCTGCAGGTTCACTTACACAGCCTGAAATAAATATACTTAGACAGATTAAGACGATGTATAAAAAGATTTTTCTCATTAACTACAAAGATAGTTACGTTTGGATATAACAAATATACATCTCAATAAAAAAGATGGAATAATTAGGAATTTTTTGGATTAAATATAAAAAATCCGCATATCTGTAATGAAATTATCATTCATTAACTGACCTAACGTCCTTTACTTATGAAAAAAATCAGTGTATCAATGCTATCTATTATTCTATTAAGTATGTTCTTTATGAGTTGTTCAAACAAAACTAATGTAGAAGACAATGAGCTATGTACCAACATTTCACACCCCGATTGGTCACGAAATGCGGTTATCTACGAAGTAAACATTCGCCAATTTACGGAAGAAGGCACATTCAAAGCGTTTCAGCAACATTTACCTCGCTTAAAAGCATTAGGTGTCGATGTACTGTGGCTTATGCCCATACACCCAGTTTCAAAAGTAAATAGAAAAGGTGAATTAGGAAGCTACTATGCCGTACAAAATTACAAAGATGTAAATCCAGAATTTGGCACGTTAAACGATTTCAAAGCGATTGTTGACGAAGCTCACAGTCTAGGCATGAAAGTAATACTCGACTGGGTTGCCAACCATACAGGATGTGATAATGTATGGATAAATTCTAATCCTGAATGGTATAAAAGAGATTCAGTGGGAAACTTTGTTGCTCCGTACGATTGGACTGATGTATACGAATTAGATTACACCAAAGATGAAGTACGCGAGGCTATGACAGATGCTTTGGAGTTTTGGGTAAAAGAATACGACGTAGATGGCTATCGTTGCGATGTAGCCTTTTTAGTTCCACTTGATTTTTGGGAAGCAGCAAGAAAACGCTTAGATAACATTAAACCTGTATTTATGCTAGCTGAAGCAGAGAAAGCTGAGCTTACAGTAAACGCTTTTAATATGGTATACAACTGGCCCTTAAAAGACGTTATGAATCAAATTGCGAAAGGAAAAGACGCCAAAAACCCTACTTATTTGCACGAATCCTTGTTAGGCAATGAAAGCACAATAAAAACAGCTCTCGACATTGATAAATTGCGGGCCATTCAAGATTCTGTTTTCCCTTGCGATGTGTATCAGATGAACTTTATTACCAATCACGACGAAAATTCTTGGGACGGCACCGAGTATGAACGTATGGGCGATGCTGTCAACACATTTGCCGTGTTAACATACACATTAAATGGCATGCCTCTTATTTATACAGGACAAGAAGTTGGCTTGGATCGTCGTTTGGAATTCTTCACAAAAGACACGCCTCCTAACTGGGAAAACAACAAAAATCTAGTAGAGTTTTACACAAAACTAAATCAACTTAAAAAATCACAAGCTGCTCTAAATGCTGGTAAAGAAGGTGGGAAGTTTGTAAAATTCAGCACATCTAACGACAAAAGCGTATATGCTTTTTCTCGTCAATTAGACAGCAAAAATGAAGTTTTGGTTATCCTGAACTTAACACCCGAAGTGTCAACCGTCAGCTTTACAGAAGCTCCAAAAGGTAAGTTTACGAACTACTTTACAGGAGAAACTGAATCCTTCGATAAAAAAGAATTAGAACTCACCCTACAAGCTTGGGAATACAAAGTATTGACAAAATAAAAATTCCGATGCTGAATTAAGCTCTATAACGGGAGAATCTGACCACATGGAAAAGGTTCTCCCGTTATATTTTGGTAATGTGCTAAGAATGTAGCATATTTGTAGCTTAAAATAACGCACAAAAGTTATTTTGCATTAACTAAATAACCTAACGTATAACCATGAAAATTCTAATTATAGGGAAAAGTTTTCCGTATAAAGGAGGTATTGCTGCTTTTAACGAGCGTCTAGCAATGCAACTAATGCAAGAAGGACATGCAGTAGAAATTTATACCTACTCATACATATATTCATTCTTAACGAGCAATGTTAGTGATCGCTTTAACGACAACGACAAGCCTATTGATGATATTGTAATCAAGCAAAAAATAAACAATTTTAACCCATTAAAATGGGAAAAAGTAATTACTGACATTCAAAAAGAAGAATTTGAATTAATCATCTATGGTTATGCTGACGTAGCGGATACACTCTGTATAAGCTATATAGCTAAGCGACTACACAAAAAAATCATTCAATTAGCAGTGATGCATAATGTAGAGGTAGAACAGCCTTTAGCTCAAATAAAAAAGATGGCTATAAAAATGATGGTAAGTCAATTAGATGGTTGTATTGTTATGTCAAACAAAGTAAAAAAAGAACTACAAACATATAACAAGAAAAATCGTCCCGTACTATTTTCTCCTCATCCTATTTACGATTTCTTTGGCAAAGGAACGGAAAAGAAGATGGCTATGTTACAATTAGGGCTCAATACTAATTACCAATATGTGCTATTTTTTGGCGCGATTAAAGAAAGTAAAGGACTCGACTTACTTATTGAAGCTTTTGCAGACGAGCGTGTACGCGAATTACCCGTTAAGCTACTGGTGGTAGGCGATTTTCATAATAACAAGGAACTTTATACAGATATGATGTATGAGAACCGCCTTAAAAACGACATCATTTTTATTGACGAATATGTTCCCAATCATGTTGTAAGTTTATATTTTTCAGCTTGTAGCATCGTAGGACAACCTTACAGAGAGGTAAATCAAAGTGGCATCCTACAAGTAGCCTATCATTTCAATAAACCCATTTTAATCACGAACATCGCTGAATGTGGCATTTCCATTCCACATCAAAAAGTAGGATATGTAGTAAAACCAGACGTAACAGAAATTGCAGATTCATTAGTCGATTTCTTTCACAACAAACGTGAAGAGGAAATGATTACAAACGTAAAAGAAGAAAAGAAGAAATTCTTGTGGAATAATATGACCGAAGCTCTTCTCAATCTACACAATACTGCTAAAGCGTATAAAAAACCCCGTTTGACCTAGTTTTTTTTGGGAATTTTAGAACTAATAACTACTTTTGTAACTCTAATTATTTGCAAATTATATACTTAAACTATTCCAATGGCAACTACAGCAGACATAAGAAATGGCATGTGCATCGAATTTAACAATGGACTATACACAATCGTAGAGTTTTTACATGTAAAACCAGGCAAAGGAGCTGCCTTCGTTCGTACCAAAATGAAAAATGTACAGACAGGAAGAATCCTAGAAAATACCTTCAATTCAGGCGTAAAACTAGATGAAGCACGCATCGAACGCCGCCCCTATCAATTTTTATACAAAGACGATATGGGATACAACTTTATGCACAACGAAACTTTCGAACAAATATGCATAGAGAAAGACAAAATCAATGGTGTTGATTTCTTAAAAGAGGGCGACAATGTAGAAATAACAGTGCATGCAGATACAGAAACGGTACTGTTTGCTGACCTCCCTACAACAACCGTTCTTTTGGTAACGTATACAGAGCCAGGATTAAAAGGTGACACAGCTACCAACACGCTCAAACCAGCAACGGTAGAAACGGGTGCTACAGTACGTGTTCCTCTATTCATCAATGAAGGGGATAAAATTAGAATTAACACCGCAGAAGGCTCATACCTTGAACGTGCTAACAAATAATTTTTCTACAGAAGATATATGATTTTGTAGAAAATACAGAATTCTAAAAAGCGGAGCATCAGATAATCTGATGCTCCGCTTTTTGATGCAAATAGTTTTGTATAAAATGTAAAAGACCACCCCCCTAAAAAAAAAGAGTTGCTCTATTGAACAACTCTCTTTAGAATCTGTTTAATTAATATTTAATTAAAACCAACGTACGTAAGAGAAATCTTGACGATGAGGAAGGTCTGCATTCTTAGGGAACATACGGAAAGAATATTTGAATGAACCACCATTTTCCATGCTTTGATTCATTTCAAAAGTCAATTTAGTTCCTTCTGTTTTCTTCAAGGTCAATTCTTTAGCAGTGAAAAATGCGTCAACACCTTCTTTGTTAATCTGTGTTACCACTTCTTCTACACCAATTGAGCTTACTAAGCTAGCATCTTTTACGTCTATTACAACAGTACCTTTTTGAGCTTGACCAACTTCAGTTTGTGCATGTAAGTTTTCAGACACCTCTACTGATAGAATTTCAATATTATCCCATCTCGAAGCTACATTTTCTTTCCAAGATGCAATTTCTTTTGCTTTCGCAAAATCTTTCGCTTTTAAAGAATTACCTCTCTTAGCAAGTTTATTGTAGAATCTTTCGATATAATCGTCTAACATACGTTTCATCGTAAATTCAGGAGCAATTAATGCAAACGATTTTTTGATGTGTTGAATCCACTCAGGTGAATATCCTTTGCTGTTTTTTCCAAAATACAAAGGTACTATTTCATTTTCCAACATACCGTAAATAGTAGCTGCATCTAATTGATCTTGATGCTCTTGGTTTTTATATGTACGTTTATCAGTCAATGCCCAACCAGCACCTTCTTTATAACCTTCGTACCACCATCCATCAAGTACAGAGAAGTTTAATACACCATTCATTTCTGCCTTTTCTCCAGATGTACCAGAGGCTTCTAGCGGACGAGTTGGCGTATTTAACCAAATATCTACACCAGAAATCAAGCGTTTTGCAATCGCCATGTCATAATTTTCCAAGAAAATTACTTTCCCTAAGAATTCTGGACGGCGAGAGATTTCTACAACACGTTGAATTAAGCTTTGACCACCACCATCAGCAGGGTGAGCTTTTCCTGTAAAGATAAATTGTACTGGGAAGTCAGGGTTATTTACAATACGAGAAAGTCTATCTAAATCAGTAAATAATAGGTGAGCTCTCTTGTACGTAGCAAAACGACGACCAAAACCAATTGTCAAAGCATTTGGATTAATACGTTCCATTACACTCACGATACGAGAAGGATCTCCTTGATTTTTCAACCAATTAGAAGCAAATTTCGCTTTGATATAATCAATTAATTTCAATTTTAATGCTTGGCGAGTTTTCCAAATATCTTCATCAGCTACATCATAAATTTTGTTCCAGATAGCTTTATTAGATTGGTCTGACATATATTCTTTGCCAAACGCTTTTTCGTGTAATTTTTGCCATTCTGAAGCAGCCCAAGTAGGATAATGCACACCATTGGTAACCCAACTTACGTGAGACTCTTCTGCAAAATAACCTTCCCAAATACGTTTGAACATATCTTGAGATACTTTTCCGTGCAACCAACTTACGCCGTTCACTTCTTGTGCTGTATTACAAGCAAATACGGTTACAGAGAATTTTTCTGTTAAATCGCCAGGAACTTCACGTCCCATATTCATAAAGTCATCCCATGATAAACCTAAGCGGTTAGCAAAGTCTGACATATAGCGTTCAAATAAAGGTTCTTCAAAAGTATCGTGTCCAGCAGGTACAGGAGTGTGCGTTGTAAACAAACAAGATACACGTACGATTTCTTTTGCTTCGTTGAAAGAAAGTTTTTTGTCTTGCATCAAATCAATTAAACGTTGAACGTTTAAAAATGCTGCATGGCCTTCATTACAATGATATACTTCTTTCTCTACTCCTAAAGTTTTAAGAGCAGCCATACCACCGATACCAAGCATAATTTCTTGTTTCAAACGATGCTCATTGTCCCCACCATACAATTGATGTGTAATAGCACGATCCATTTCACTGTTTAATTCAGTATCAGTATCAAGTAAAATTAAGCTAATACGACCAACAGCTACTTTATATAAGTTTGCATATACTGTTCTATTTGGATAAGGAACAGAAATAACAACAGGATCACCATTCTTTTGTAACATTTGTTCTATTGGCAAAGACTCGTATTGCT
>JAGNUZ010000148.1 GCA_017986765.1 Paludibacteraceae bacterium
AGTTGATCCAAAAGAATGTATTTGTAGTGCTTTCATTCGTCAGTTTATTGCTTGCCATTACAGCTACTATAGGACGATTTGTTTTATAAAAATAGCACTTACAGTTTTTGTATTCCGTTGGTGCAAACGTAGGTGTTGTTGCTTCTTTTCTCCTGCATTTTAAGTTTGTTAAGCTCTTGGCTTGTCCAACTTTCTGGGTGATGTAGGTGGTACATTACTGCCATATTTCGCACAGATTGTATCTGGTATCCCACTCCTTGAAATCGCCAAAGTAAATCAATGTCTTCTCCAATGGCAGGAAGCGTGTAATCTTCGTCAAATCCATTAATAGCATAGATGGCTTCTTTCGAGAAAGACATATTGCAGCCTTTCAGTTGACTCATCTTTCTTGCTGTTGGGATACATTTTAATAGACCTTTGTTGTCAAAAAAGAATGCTTCTTCTAGGTATCTGCCCGCTTTCCAGAAGTGAGTAACTAAATAGTAGTTAAACCTTGATAATATCTTTGGGTTGAGAGTGTATTTTTGTGTTGATGTTTGCGATAGTTTTACTCTTTTCCCTGCTAGAATGGCTTTTTCTGATGCCATTTTGCAATGAAATTCGATAAAGCGAGGGTGCAAAATACAGTCACCGTCAATCAAAATTAACCACTCGCCTTTGGCTGCACGGACAGCGTTGTTCAATGCCTTGTTTTTTCGCCATCCAAGGTCGGTTTGCGTTAGGTGTTGATAACTTTGTTGGAAGGGGTACGAGGCAATAAAATCGCCGACCTTCTCGTCTTCTCCATCTTCTGAAATTACAATCTCAAAATCCTGATACGTTTGGTGTTGCAACGCATCGAGTACCATTTTTAAGAAGGGCACGTTTTTGTAAATAGAGATGATTAAACTCGTTTTCATGCCACAAAAGTACGATAAAAATACGACGGTTTCTAAAAATTCTAAAAAAACACTCCTAACAAGCTATTTTTTTGCTACATTTGCGTTTGAATTTTCCAATAAACAGAACGTACAATATGGGTAAAATAATTGCCTTAGCAAATCAAAAAGGAGGAGTTGGTAAAACAACTACGACAGTGAACTTAGGTGCCTCTTTGGCTGTGCTAGAGAAAAAAGTGTTGATAGTAGATGCCGACCCTCAAGCAAATGCTTCTTCTGGTCTTGGAATTGATATTGACAAGCTAGAGTATAGCATATACGAATGTTTAATTAATAACGTTCCTATTGCACAAGCAGTGCAAAAAACCAGTATAGAAGGTTTGGATATCATCCCTTCTCATATCGATTTGGTAGGTGCTGAAATTGAGATGTTAAAGTTGGAAGACAGAGAAAAGTTTTTGAAAAAAATACTAGAGCCTGTGCGAGAACTGTATGATTATATATTGATAGACTGTTCTCCTTCATTGGGTTTAATTACCGTTAATTCTCTTACAGCAGCCGATTCGCTCATTATACCTGTACAAGCAGAATACTATGCTTTAGAGGGGATTAGTAAGCTATTGAATACCGTTAAAATTATCAAAAGCCGCTTAAATCCATCGCTTGAAATAGAGGGTTTTTTACTTACCATGTATGATTCTCGTTTGCGTTTGGCAAACCAAGTGTACGCTGAGGTTAAAAAGCATTTTCAAGATATGGTGTTTACTACCGTTATACAACGAAATATCCGCTTGAGCGAATCGCCAAGTCATGGCTTGCCAGTATTGCTGTACGATGCTGACTCCAAAGGAGCTCAAAATCACATGCAATTGGCTGCTGAAATTATAAAAAAGAATTCTTAAGACGAAAGTCGAAAATTACGGATACGCATGAATAAAAAATCGGGATTAGGAAGAGGCTTAGGTGCTCTTATCGAAATGGAAACTGTAAATACAGGTGGTTCGTCATCTATTAGTGAGGTGGATATTGAAATGATTCAAGCGAATCCTGATCAACCTCGTACGTATTTTGATGAGGAAGCCTTACAAGAATTAGCCACTTCTATTCGTGAAGTAGGTATTGTTCAGCCCATTACATTACGCCAAGTTACGCCTAATACGTATCAGATTATTGCAGGTGAAAGACGTTATCGTGCCTCTAAATTAGCAGGGTTAACCAAGATACCCGCTTACATTAAAACGGTGGACGATGAGGCCGTTATGGAAATGGCTCTTG
Source organism: Paludibacteraceae bacterium (assembly GCA_017986765.1). Taxonomy (GTDB): domain Bacteria; phylum Bacteroidota; class Bacteroidia; order Bacteroidales; family Paludibacteraceae; genus JAAYPI01. The sequence continues at coordinate 2,154 of JAGNUZ010000148.1, forward strand.
TTGAAAACATTCAGCGTGAGGATTTGAATGCCATCGAAATAGCTTTGAGTTACCAGAAATTGATAGAAATATCTGGATCTACGCAAGAAACATTGAGTGAACGGGTCGGGAAGAAACGCTCTACCATTGCTAATTATTTACGATTACTCAAACTGCCAGCCGAAATACAGTTGGGTATAACCAACAAAAAAATAGACATGGGACATGCTCGTGCGTTAGTCAATGTTACTGACCCTACACTCATGTTGCAGTTATACGAAACTATTGTAAAAGAAAGCTTGTCTGTACGAAAAGTGGAAGAGTGGGTGAAAAGTCTTGACGCAACCAATACAGCACCGACTGTTGCATCGCCAACTCCAAAGCGTTTGCCTCAGGAATACAAAGCATTGAGTGAGCGTTTATCTGCTTTTTTTCAGATTCCTGTGAAAATTGAACGTAACCCGAAAGGAAAAGGGAAAATTGTACTGCCTTTTGTGTCTGACGAAGAGTTGGAGGATTTGATGGATGTTTTTGATAAAATGATGTAATACTACGTTCCTCGTGAAACTAAAATTATACATAGCTTCGTTGCTTATTCTACTTGCTTTACCAGCTATGGCGAAGGATACCACCTATACGGTAAATGGGGATACACTTTTTCTGTACGAAAAAGAAACCGTACTCTATGTGTCTGAAGATTTTGACATTCAACCATTTAAACCCGACCCATCAAAAGCAATATGGTATGCAGCAGTTGTGCCAGGTTTGGGACAGATATACAACCGCAAATACTGGAAATTACCCATTCTGTACGGAGGAGCTATGGGCTTATCGTATGCAATTACATGGAATGGCGGTTTGTATCGTGATTATCAAAAGGCGTATCGCGATATGTTGGATGATAATCCCGCAACAGAAAGTTACCTCAATGTGTTGCCAGTAGGAGTAGAAATAGATAGTAGCAACAAATCGTATTACACAAGTTTGCTCAAAAACAAACAGGATAATTACCTTAGAAATAGAGATTTAAGTATTATTGGAACAGTAGGGCTGTATCTATTAAGTATTGTAGATGCGTATGTAGATGCACATTTGTATGATTTTGATATAAGTCCAGATTTATCTTTAAAAGTATCACCCAGAACCATGCCAAATCCATACACGGATACCTTGACAGGTGTTTCGGTAGGAGTAAGTTGCAGTATGCGGTTTTGATGTAAGTATTAAGAATAATGTGTAAAAAAAGACCTGAGCGTATTTGTTTTCTTGTTGCACTCTGCTTCATTTTCTCCACACTTTCCTTTGCCGCTACTACAATTCATTCTCCTCAACAAGCTTCTTTCACTATTGAAGACGATGATAACTCGATGCAAACTTTTGATACGGCTATTGAGGATTTATGCATTGCTTGGAAATACCGTGTTAGAACAAGAGAAGTATGTGATAGTAGTCTAATAACGAATGGTTTAACAAGTTCTCACGATACTGTACGTATGCGACGACTCTCTATGTTACCCACTGTGATAGATATGACATACAAC
>JAGNUZ010000149.1 GCA_017986765.1 Paludibacteraceae bacterium
CCAGAAATTACCTTCCCAATAATATTTGGTTCTTTTTTGGAGAAGCAAAGAGGCGGCATCATGCTCATATTCTTCTTTGTAAAACTGAAGCCACTGTAAGTTCGATATATCGTAATTGTATCGTATGTTCTGTGTAATTTTTCTATTCGTGAATACACAGCTTTCTTTGGTAGCGTACCGCCAGTTTGTTTGGGTTGAGTTGCCCTCAAATTTAATCGTCGTTAGTTGGTTTCCATCCTCGTCATACGTGTATTCCGTTTTAGTATGGTGCTCCCAATTGGTATTATTCCAAGTATAATTTGACTCGGAAATAACCCGTTTATTAATATCATATACGGTTTCTGTTTTTTTGTTAAATACCCAGTTATCATTAAGCGAATTAAATACTATTTCTAATATTTTATTTCCATTCGCGTCGTATGAGTACTCTGTTTTTAAAAGATGAACAAGCTCGTTGGACTCGCTCGATGTTGTTGTGTGAACAGTGCTTACGATTTGTCCATTGAGGTTGTACGTGTAGGTTTCGTAAGTAGGAGAGTCCCATTTTTGGGCATTAGATATCCATGTATAATTAGTTGTATTGCTCAATTTTCTATCCGTGTTGTATGTGTACACTTCCTTTCGGTTTGTCGGATACACGATGCTGTCCAGTTGTATATCTACGGAGGAATATAGTATATTACTAACGAAAAATAATCCTATGACAGAAAGACAAAATCTATTCATTTATTTTACCTTTAAGGAGCAACACGCTCAATTTTCCATTCGTTATTTTGTAAAGAAAAAATAATTCGATCATGCAAACGACTAGGTCTTCCTTGCCAAAATTCAAATCTGCTTGGTTTTACTACATATCCTCCCCAGTGTGGTGGTCGAGGAATTTCCTGTTTAAATTTTTCTTTAAAATACAGATATTGTTCTTCTAAAAAATTAGCTGAAGGTATCACTTTGCTTTGCGGAGATGCCCATGTTCCTAATTTATGTTCAATAGGTCGAGATTTGAAATATGCATCTGATTCTATATCTGCAATTTTTTCTACAATTCCCTCAATGCGTACTTGTCTTTCTAAATGCTGCCAAAAAAACAAGATAGAAACAGCATTATTTGCTTGAATATGGACCGATTTATCGCTTTCGTAGTTAGAAAAAAACACGAATCCAGAGTCAGAAAAATCTTTTAAAAGAACCATTCGTGAATGTGGTTTTCCTTGTTCATCAACAGTAGATAAAGCCATTGCTGAAGCTTCTAATTCGGGGCTATTCATGGCATCTTTCATCCAATCGCTAAATTGCTCAAATGGATTTTGATGCAATTGATTCTCATGTAAGTGCGACAATTCGTACGTCTTTCGTACATCTTGTAAGTTATCCATATTGTATGTCTATATTAGTTACTTCTATTTTCAAAGTTTTCGGTTTTTTTAATTTTTCTTCTGCGAACAATCAAAAAAACAATAATAATTAAAACAACGACGGCTGACACTAATTGCAAGCCCAATATTATATGTATCATGTCATTTTAATTTTACAGCCGTTCCATAAGCTAGTATCTCTGATGCTCCCTGCATTACCATGGATGTGGTAATAAGAATACCAACAATTGCATCGGCTCCCATCTTTTTAGCATCTTCCTCCATCCGTTGCATGGCTTGTTCGCGAGATTGTGCTTGAAGTTTGGTGTACTCTTCAATTTCTCCACCAACAATATTTTTTAAACTAGCCATTATGTCGTTGCCAATGTTTCTTGTACGTACAGTACTGCCTCTAGCTATACCCAAAATAGCTTCAATTTCACGATTAGGAATAGTGTGGATTGTGGATAAAATCATCGTAATAAGTTTTTAAAAAGTCATTTATTCTGACACCTCTGGTTTTTCTTGTTCAATTTCATCCTCAGTAGCATCAATGTTGTCTGACAATGATTCCTTATCTATTACAAATCTCTTGTAATAAGATATCAATAAGGTTGTCATAGGCAATGCCAATATCATACCAACAATGCCAAGTAATGCGCCCCAAATAGACAGAGATAATAAAATAATTGCAGGATTTAATCCTGTTACTTTACCCATTATTTTTGGAACTAATACGAGGTCTTGTAATCCTTGTACAAGAGCAAATACAACAAGTAACCCCAGTAAACATGAACCAAATGTTTCTCCTGTCTCTATCGATTGTAAAAAAACTAATAGCATAGCAGGGGCTACGGCAAGTATTTGCAAATAGGGTACTAAATTTAATATACCTACAAATATGCCAAATACAATGGCAAGAGGTAATCCTATAATGCTAAATCCTATTGTAAATAGAGTTCCAATAGTTAATGCAATTAAAAACTGACCTCTAAAATAACGATTCATCCCTTTTTCAATATCTGATATAATTTCGGTAGTGATTGTGCGGTATTTTGTAGGAATAATTTGAATCCACTGTGTTGTAATTTTTTCGTAATCTTTTAGTATAAATACAATGTATAATAACACGATAAAAATAACAGAAAAGCCCAAAACGAAGCTGAATGAATTATTTATAAATAGCCAGAGCTTTGGGGCAGAGTTTTTTAATACAGACATCAAACTATCATTATCTATGACTGATTGAATATTTAATTGTCCTAAGAACAACCTAATTTCTTTTTGCCATGTTTCTGGCAAAAAAGTGTCCATATTAATGCCTTGCACATATAAGGATATGGTGTTGGATATTGCTTGTATTTCATTGCTAGCAATGGGTATAATAATCCATAGAGCACCAACTATTGCTCCAAAGAAGAGGGTCAACGTGCTTATAACAGCTAGTAGTCTAAACTTCAATTTAAGCGTATATTGAAAAAAATGAACTACGGGCTGCAATAAGTAGGCAATCAATAAAGCAATCAGAAAAGGCAGTAGGACGGCACTCAATTTTTTGATAAGAAAAAATAGCGCAAGTAAAACAATTAATGTTATTACAATACGAATAACGCGGTCGAAAGTATAAGGCTTTTCTATAGGTGTATTCATATATGGCTTTTATTGCTTATTATATCATTAGTTGGCTATGTTCTGACTACAAACATACAAATAATATAGTGATAATTTCAAAAAAATGACCAAAAAATTCAGCGTTACTATAAAAGTGATTGTAGGCGAAGCGTAACTGCATTTTTGTGTGCCGTTAACAGTTCATTTTCTGCCATTATTTCAATGGATTTTCCGATGTTTAGTAAACCTTCTTTGGTTAACTCTTGGTAGGTAATTTTTTTCTTGAAACTATCAAGATTCACTCCGCTATAGGCTTTGGCGTAGCCATTAGTGGGCAAAGTGTGGTTCGTGCCAGAGGCATAGTCGCCTGCACTTTCGGGTGTGAGATGACCTAAAAAGATTGAGCCAGCGTTGGTGATTTTGTTAGCAATAGAGGCGTACTCTTTTGTAGAAATAATTAAATGCTCTGGGGCATATTCATTCGTACATTCTACTATTTCGTCCATCGTGCGAAACAATATGATTTTACTATTTTCCATTGCTTTGTGGGCAATATCTTTGCGAGAGAGAAGTGGTATTTGTTTTTCTAATTCTTGTTGTACTGATTGCCCCAAATTATTACATGTAGTCAGCAAAATAGCCGAACTATCAGCTCCATGTTCTGCTTGCGATAAT
>JAGNUZ010000150.1 GCA_017986765.1 Paludibacteraceae bacterium
CACAGCCAATTCATACGGGTTTAAGGTACTACAATAAATTGCCATTCGTCCTAATGTTCCCAATCCTGTAGAGTTCCACATTAAATCTCCGTCCTGTAAAATACGTTCTTCACCATACGATGATAAAGTATCTGGATCTATGAATTGGGCTTTATCTATTGAGAAACCACTCCATTGATTACACTTTTGCGCTACAACAGGGTATTTCTTTATCAGAGAGTATTTAGGTGACTTCCCTCTTTGGATATAAGAACATATATCGTTAAGTCTTACCCAACTCCAGCTATCAGGTATTTCAAATGGAATCTCGTCAGTAATATTCATTTCCGTATTTCCATTCTTCTCGAAGTACTTGTTATCGTCACCTTTAAAGATAACTGAATCTGTTAAAGCTGACTTTTTTAATTTGCCATCTTTGACAAGTTTTTCTTTCTCGGTTTTAATCTGTTCAAGCAATTCTTGGGCTGTACCTTCCTCTGCAATCTGTGGAACCAACTTGCCTTGAATAGCCTCCTGCAATATGGATTTTTTTAATAAGTATTGGATTTCGACATTTAATTGATTTTGTTCTTCTTGTACTTTTGAATACTTTTCTACCAATGGTAAGGCTTCGGACAACTTTAACGAAATACATTTTTGTTCCTTTAAAGGTGGAATAGGTATCAACAATTTTCTAATAGTCTCCATTGATAGGCTCGGTTGAGCTGTGGATTTCTTGATTGCATTTACTCCTCTTTGTCCACAAGGACTCATTAGCGCAAAAACTGCATAATCTAAAGAAATGCTATCATCAAGTGGTTCTATTTTTGCAACATTAGGAGCTAAGTGGTTTTTTCTTTCAGCAGGAAAAATGCAAGTGTCACCTATACCTGCACCAATAAATGTCATTAACAAACATTTTTTGTTCAAAGCACTTCTTTCTAACTGATTTGACAACATTTCAGAAATAGCTTCATTTTTGTTTTCTTCAAAAAATCCCATACGAACATTTTGAGCACGTACTATTGGAATTGGATTAGATGCTGATAGTGCTTCTTTGGTAAAAAACTTAGTGTATTCAAATCCAGCTAACTTTGTAACGAAAAAAACATTGCCTATTCGTTCCCATTCCCAGCCCTGCGGTATCTCAAACGGAATCTCTTCATCAATACACTTCACCTCACCAGTCGCGAGAAACTTCTCATAATAGGAATTGTCCTCACCACGGTAAATGATTGATTCGTTTTTGTCTTTCTTGATTTTCTTTTCCTTAATTAGTTTTTCTTTTTCTACTCTGATGCGTTCAAGAAGCATAGATGCAGGTTCGTCATTAGGATCTTGCGGTACAAGTTTCCCCTGTATCGCCCACTGAAGTATGCTGTTTTTTAATTGCTTTCCGTTCATTTTTTAATCCTCTGCTTGTACTCTATATGAGAAATACTTTGAGTCTATTTTTACTCCATTTTTAAGTTTGGAATCCATCTCCTTATTCATTGTTGGGAGGAAAGAAAAATAATTCTGAATAGCAGACATAATACCTGCATTGCAACTCTTGTTTTTTACCCAATTTTGAGGAATGAAACTTTTATTATTCTGCTCGCAATTGTTTTTTTCTGCCGAAATAGCACTGTTTAAACAGTTTGCCGCAATATTAATTATGCTGTCAACAAGATTGTTTTCAGAAGCAACTTTTAAGCACTCACTCGGTGATGGTACATTTGTTTGATTGTTACATTTAGCAAAAACCATTGATATGGCAAAAAGAAGATGGTATGGAGCATAAGCCTTCATTGTTAGTAGTTCCTCTTCCAGTCCTAATGGGTTTTCCTGAGTCCATGCATCCATTATTTTTCTCATCCAAAACGATAGAGCATAAGCATCTTCAGGCAAATAGTCGTTCTTGAACAATGTATTGAAATACTTGTCAAAAATCTTAGTTTCACCATAAGATAAATTAGGTCTTTGCATGTACCAAGCTGTAAGATTCTTTCCTAAATATGATAACTCTATGCAGTACTGTTTGTCCTTGTCGGCTGGAATAATTTCACCTCTTTTGGTTGCAAAGAATCCATTAGAATATTTTGCTTCGTATGCCTTTTTGAGTTTTAATATCTGCTTACTGTTACTGCGTAAATCTCTTGCCTTTACAGCACTTTGCGTGTTTGTGTTAATGCTAATAGAATCAGCCCTGTCTCTTTGTGGAATTTCATAAAATCTGAATAGAACATAAGCATCATCACGCTTTCGTACATTCTCACTACAACTTAAAATAGTATTCAATGATTGACATCCATTTACAACATTCAATCCATAAAGTTTAAACTCACCATTGCCACATTCTTCAATTTTGTTACAAATGGCAGTGATTCCATTATGAAAAAAGAAGAAGTCACCACATTTATTCGGATCGTTTATGGTTTTCTTGATCTTTTTATTTACGGTATTGTTAATGCCTAAACTCTGTCGTACATTTTTCTGGAACAAAGATCCATCTTTAATGCCAGGGAGTTTTATACATTCTTTCAGAGGCATGGCTGCAACTATTACGCTTGTCGCCCCTAATTCTGTCGTCATATATTTACCAGCTTCAAGCTTGATAGTATGGTTTAAAGTTGGATTCGTTTGTTCAATAACACAACTATAAGCATCTTCCAAACCTTGTTTATCAACTACGGAGAATTGTGTACTATAATTCAATTCAGCATCATCTTCCTCTGATAATTTGGTTTGGAATGAATGTATATCATCCATAGCCGCATCCGTAAAGATAGATGTTGTTATTAATTCAAAACATACGCAGTAAGAGTCATCTTCTAATGCTGTTGCTATTTCTGATATTTTAGTCTTTAATTTAGAATTAGCATTTTCCTGTAATTGAGCTAAGTTACTAAACTGGCTCCAAGCAGATATAACTTCTCTCACAGGAGTTGCATCAACAGATTCACCAAGGTAGTATTTCCCTTGTACAATATATATTTTTTGCTCGTCTTCATCAATGTATACGGCATCAATTTGTTTATCATTGGCTCCGTCTGTGATGGCATCTTTAGCTTGTCTTTGATCCAGAAGATGTATATTCCGCATATACCACGCAACGAAACGTTGACCATCATTTGGAAAATTATTTTTATAATAATCTTGCGTAATTTCGTTTTTTATGATTTCAAGTACATTTGCCATAATTATATTCATTTATTCGTAATCTTCGCCTTGTATTCCTAATTCTCCTTTGCTCATGGCATTGGCAATATCTATTTTCAGTTCTTCGTCATAATCTTTACTGGTCAAAAAGCTATTGACGATGCGTAGCAGCAAATCTTGGTCGATGTTCGATGCTGCCACGTGATAAATGATAGATTCCAATGTACGCATACAGATACAAGCGTGCCAATAGTAATTATTTTTGTGTAAGAAGTACGCACCCAAAGTCAGTGCAATACGCTTGTTCCCATCATTGAAGAAGTGCCCGGAACAAAATCTATACATCAAATAGGTCAGTTTGTCGGCAAAGGTAGGATAGTATAAATCGTTTTGCACAAAATCCAATGTAGCACGAATACCGCCTTCATCACGCACTCCTTCAAAGCCACCATCACTGGCATCAATCATTTTGCCATAGATGTTTAGGGCTTCATCGTAATCTATGTAAATAATT
>JAGNUZ010000151.1 GCA_017986765.1 Paludibacteraceae bacterium
CTTGCAAACAGGCGAAATGAAACAATTTATTCCTTACGATGGTATATATGTATATTTTAGGTATGATAATGAGAAAACTATTATGGTCGTTACGAATAACAATGATACGTACCGTGATGTAGCTACCGAACGATTCGCAGAAATACTGTCTCCATTTACCAGTGGGAAAGAAATAACCACAGGTGCAGAGATGGACGTAACAAAAAGTGTGAAGATACCAGGCAAAACAGTCTTCTTAATAGAATTAAAATAACACCTTACATAGGAAATCCCTATTTTATACACAAATAACATGGAAAAACCTCAATTAAGTTTTTGGCAAATCTGGAACATGAGTTTTGGATTTTTGGGTATCCAATTTGGATTTGCCCTCCAAAATGCAAATGTTAGCCGTATTTTTGAAACCTTAGGCGCAGACCTTGGTAGTATTCCAATTTTATGGATTGCCGCTCCTGTTACTGGCTTGCTTATTCAACCCATTATTGGGCATATGAGCGACAAAACGTGGAATAAGTTAGGTCGCAGACGTCCGTTCTTTTTAGTTGGAGCCATTTTAGCCTCACTGGCGTTGATATTTATGCCAAGTAGTCCGTATTTATGGGTAGCGGCAGGTATGCTATGGATTATGGATGCTTCTATCAACATTTCGATGGAGCCTTTCCGTGCCTTTGTGGGCGACATGCTACGTTCTGAGCAACGCACTAAAGGATTTGCCATGCAAAGTTTCTTTATCGGAACGGGGGCCGTGGTAGCGAGTGCATTGCCTTACTTACTTACCAATTGGTTTGGCGTAGAAAATACTGCTGCGGAGGGAATTATACCTCCTTCGGTCAAATATTCGTTCTACATAGGTGCAGCGGCATTCTTCACGGCTGTATTATGGACGGTTATCAGCACCAAGGAATACAGTCCTGAGCAACTAGCCGAGTTTGACAAACACGAACAAAAAAACAAGGCAGAAAAAGCCAATAACCAACAAGCCATTTTACCTGCCAAACGTTTTTTATCTTTAGCTCCCATCTGGATATTGGTTGGTATTTTGATGTCCTTGGCGGTATATTCTTTTCAACTAGAAGCTGAGTTGTACATTCTAACAGCAGGTATTACTGTATTTGGCTTAATTTTGCTTATCGTAGGTATTTTCATAAAAAACGGACAAGAGAAGAATGGCTTAGTAGAAGTTATTAACGACTTAATGTTGATGCCAAAAACGATGAAACAGCTTGCCGTTGTGCAGTTTTTCTCGTGGTTTTCTCTATTTGCTATGTGGATATACACCACAGCAGCCGTTACAGCACATGTGTATGGCACAAGCGACACACATTCAGCCTTGTATAACGAAGGTGCTGACTGGGTGGGCATTATGTTTGCAGTCTATAATGGATTTGCTGCAATAGTAGCCTTCTTATTACCTGTAATCGCAAAACATACCAATAGAAGATTTACGCACATGATAGCCTTAGTGGCAGGAGCATTGGGATTAATTTCCATTTATTTTGTACAAAGTCCGATGATGCTATTGCTTCCCATGTTGGGAGTAGGTTTAGCTTGGTCGAGTATTTTATCTATGCCATACGCCATTTTAACAGGCTCTTTGCCTTCGCACAAAATGGGCACATACATGGGCATCTTTAATTTCTTCATCGTGATACCACAAATTTTGGCAGCTACCATATTGGGTTTCTTTGTTACCAAAATAGCGGGAGGTCATGCCATTTATGCCTTATTATTGGGTGGAGCATCCTTTTTAGTGGCAGCCATTATGACCCTTTTCGTTGAAGATGTAGATGACAAAAAAACAAACTAAAATAATATATAAATAACAGGAACACATGAAAAGACTATTTTTATACATCGGACTGGCTTCGCTCATGGTTGCATGCTCAGCACGCGAATCAATTAAATTACCTCTTGAATCAGTTGATAATATGCGGTTAAATTCGCCCATCGTATTGGTAAAAGGGAGCAATTTTTTCCTTACACAAGATTATATCGTTAATATTGCAGAGATTGACTCTGTAACTAGCGATGCCGCAAGTGGTGTAAGCGTAAGCCTTTCGGCTAAAAAAGATACTGCGTATATCAAAACAACAGATTATCCTCAAATAGTATCGTTTTCATTATGGACAAAGGGCGTACCCTATGCTGTAATTGGTAAGAAAACAGACAAAATTGATTACAAATTTACCTACGATGCTAGGGGTGAAACAGCCAAACGCTACCAAATAGCAGGTCAAATGAATGACTGGTTTCCAGCGGGTCATCCTGATCTTGTACTAAACGAAGATAGCTTATACGAAGTTACCTTAAACCTAAGCCCTGGCACATACTTGTACCAAATGGCGATAGACGGCGATTGGAATCACGACAAAAACAATCCTGACAAGGTGGATAATAATTATGGAAAATTCAATTCCATTCTTCACGTAAAAGGTACGCAAGAACAAGCTCCCAAATTATTGACAGATTCCTATGACAGCAACAACCTGACCATTGCGGTAGAAAATCCTGCCACTCAAGTATATGTGTATTGGCAAAATTATTTGTTGCCCAACGATTTATTTGTACAAAACGAGGGCAATACAATTACCATCAACCTACCTAGCGAAGCGTTGGAAGTTGATCGATCTTTTATCCGTGTGTATGCTGCAAATGAGTTTGGCATTTCAAACGATTTGCTTGTTCCCTTGCAAAAAGGAAATGTATTGACGAATATAGCCGATATTACACGTTTTGACAAACATTCGGAATCTATTTATTTCTTGCTTGTTGACCGTTTTAAAGATGGAAACAAAGAGAATAATAAACCAATGAACCGCCCAGATGTCAATCCAAAAGTGGATTATCAAGGAGGCGACTTGGCTGGTGTTACGCAAAAAATCAAAGACGGATATTTTCAACGTTTAGGGTTTACGACCCTTTGGCTATCGCCTATCGTACAAAATCCATTGGAGCCTTATGGTTCTTGGGATAATCCTGAAACCAAATTTTCGGGCTACCACGGATACTGGCCTATCTCTTCATCTAAAATTGATTTCCGCTTTGGAACAGACGCAGAAATGGAAGAACTCGTAAAAGTGGCTCACGAAAACAATATGAATATCATTGTGGATTACGTAGCCAACCACGTACACAAAATGCACCCATTATACCAACGTGATTCAACCATTGCAACACCTTTATATTTACCTGATGGCACATTGAATACAGAGCGTTGGAACGAACACCGCCTCACTACATGGTTTGACGATTTTATGCCAAGTTTGGACTTTTCTCGTCCAGAAGTGGTAGAAATGATGGTGGATTCAGCCTTATTTTGGGTAAAGAAGTTTGAATTAGATGGTTTCCGTCACGATGCGTGCAAGCACGTAAACGAAGAATTTTGGCGTTCACTTACCCACCGCATGAAAACAGAGGTGGAAATACCAAGAGGACAAACAACATACCAAATTGGCGAATCGTACGGCAGTCCGCAACTCATTAGCAGCTACGTAAATACGGGGATGTTAGATGCACAATTTGACTTTAACGTTTTTGATGATGCAGCATCTGTATTTGCCTTTAACAACGAAGATTTTGTACGTGTGAGCAATGGATTAAAAACGAGTTTAAGCACCTACGGACAC
>JAGNUZ010000152.1 GCA_017986765.1 Paludibacteraceae bacterium
GGATACAAAAATAACGAGCAAAATAGCAAACTTTTTCATAGCAAGTCTATATTAAATATAAGGTTATCAAGGCTTATTCACACAAAAAGCCCTCAAAAATACAAAATCTATTCTGAAATAAAAAAAATAGCTAACTATTTAACTAAAATAGAGGTAATTTTATTGTGTAAGTCCATGATAATAGTCAAAATATAAGGTAAAGCGTACCACTATGTTACGCCCGACCTGTCGTTTATTCTATTTTTTTAGTAAATACGGTTTTTTTATTTCTCGAAAAAATAAATCAGCACATCATCCATGCGAGCTCGCCAATTGCCCCACGAGTGTCCTTCGTCGTATTCAGTATACTGAAATGTGTAGCTTTTATTTTCCAGAATTGTTTTTAGTTCCATAGCTCTTTCTTGTGTGTCGTGGATAGTTCCAGCATCCATGTAGATTTTTAGGTTTTTTTTATCCCCATTATACAAATCAAAAATACCAAGGTGTATCCACAAAGCGGGCGACTGGATAGCCAAAAGTCCAAATACATCAGAGCGTTTAATGCCTACATATGCGCTGTTCAGCCCGCCCAAGGATGTGCCGAGAATAGCTGTTTGTTCAGGCGAATCTTTGATGCTGTAGTTTTCGGCAATAGCCCCATATAATTCATCCGCTAAGAAAGTAACAAACTCATCGTTAGCTACATATTCAGTCATTCGTTTGTTTGTTCCATTTGTTGGGTCGCGTGGATCAACAAATACAATAATAAGTGGTTCTATTTTATTTTCGTGTAGCATATTGTCAGCTACATTGGGTAATGCACCCAAATTATTGCTTATGTATTCATGTCCGTCTGTAACAAAAAGGACGGGGTAAGACAACTCCGAATCGTATCCATAAGGCAAATATACACGGTAGTTGATGTTGTATCCCAAAGCTGTGCTGGTAATAAGTTGGTTAGCAGAAAGAGTTCCTTTGTTTATATCCGAACGTGCTTTAACCCAAGGAGAATATTCGTATTCACTGAGGGCTACTTCTGAATTTGATCCCATTCCGCCCCAAGCTAATTTGGTATTGCCAGGGTCAAGTATCCACGCACTGCCTACTACGAGTTTGTAATCTATCCGTGTGGTGGTGCTCGGAGCCTTGTATATGCCCGCATATAAGCGTGTGTCAGCGTAGCGTGTTAAGCTAACTTGTGGTGCTTTCGATTCGCTCCATCCGTTGAGGTCGCCAAATACTTTGACAGTGATGTCCGTATTACTCGAATGGTGATAGATGAATACAGCAGTATCTGCAAATACGATGGGAATCCATTTTTTTTCTTTGGCAATGAGGTAGATGCTGTCGCCTAGAGATTGTTTTTTCTCTGGAGTGTCTGCTTTTGCGAGGGCAGGAGCTATGGAATAATAAAATGCAGCTGGGCTAGATTTAACTACATCCTGCGTAATGTACTCATCTTGAGTAGGATCAGTGGTGTTTGTGTTTGGCTCTTTGGCTGTACACGAAAATAGCGTGTGCGATGCCAAAGCAATCAAGACTAAAAGATAGCTTCTTTTTTTCATAGTAGCGATGATTATAAGGTCGTTAATCTACCAAAGGTAAGTACATTTCTTTACATAACAAGATTTTGGTGAAAAAAGCGGTGTTTTAAGTTTTTTTGCAAACTCATACTTATATTATATACCAACTATTCGTATCTTTGTGCCCGAAATAATAATAAAAATAACACAACAAAATTTTAAAAAATGAGAAAAACACATTTACTTATTGCTTTTTTAAGTATAGCTATTGTATTTTCAGGATGTAAATCATGGAACGGTACAACAAAAGGTGGTTTAATTGGTGGCGGTGCAGGTGCCGTTATTGGTGCAGGTGCAGGTCTTTTATTTGGCAAAGATGCCAAAAGTGCAGCTATTGGTGCAGCAGTAGGTACAGCTGTTGGTGCTACCACTGGTGTTATTATTGGTAAACAAATGGATAAAGCTGCGGCAAAAGCTGCTGCTATCGAAGGTGCAAAAGTGGATACTATTACGGATGCTAACAACCTGAAAGCAGTAAAAGTTACTTTTGAATCAGGTATCTTATTTGCAAGTGGAAAAAGTATGTTGAATGCAAGTTCAAAAACAGCATTAAGCGATTTTGCTGCTATTTTAGTTGAAAATTCAACAATGGATGTAGCTGTTATGGGTCATACAGACAACACAGGTTCATTGGAATTGAACAAAACATTGTCACAAGAAAGAGCTCAAGCTGTAGCTGACTTTTTGATTTCTAAAAGCGTACCTACAAAACAAATTAAAGAAGTAGTAGGAAAAGATTTCTCTGAGCCAGTAGCAGACAATGCTACGAATGCAGGCAAAGCGGCTAACCGTCGTGTGGAAATTTATATGTATGCAAGTAAAGAAATGATTAGTGCAGCAGAAAACACTGCAACTAAATAATAGCAATTAAAACGCTATTTTTTTAGAAGGGCTTGCCAACTGGTAAGCCCTTCTTTTTTAACGTTTCTGCACAAACGTATGGTAGTCAAATAAAATGTTTTACTTACCTTTGTTGTTACGAAAAAAAAATAGATGATGAAAAAAATAAGCCTGTATCTTTTTCTTTGGAGCATCGGATTGTTTGGCTATGCCCAAACGGTTGACCAATTTGAATTGCAAAAATTGTATTATTCGTATGGAGCGATTACGAATTTTTATGTAGATAAAGTGGATTCCACCAAACTTACTGAATGGGCTATTAAGGGCATGCTGGATGCTTTAGATCCTCATTCTAGTTACCTTACGGCAAGTGAAGTGAAGGAATCGACCGAATCCCTTCAAGGGAGTTTTGATGGCATTGGTGTGTCGTTTAATATTGTAGAAGACACCTTAATCGTGGTGCAATCCATTACTGGTGGACCTTCGGAAAAGCTGGGTATTTTTCCTGGCGACAAAATTATTTATGTAAATGATACTTTGGTGGCAGGTGTGAAAATGAAAACTAGCGATATTACCAAACGCCTCAAAGGACCTAAAGGGACAAAGGTCGACGTGCAAATATTGCGGAACAATAAGTTGAGTTTGTTTAATATTACTCGCGACCGAATTCCTATTTTTAGTATTGATGCAGAGTATATGATAGATGCAACGATTGGTTATATTAAAGTAAATCGTTTTGCTGGTACTACCCACAAAGAGGTGGTAGATGCTATTGCATCGTTGAAGAAAAAGGGGATGAAATCGCTCATTTTAGATTTACAGGGCAATGGAGGAGGTTATCTGCAAAGTGCCATTGAGATAGCGGACGAGTTTCTAGCTGGCAAACGAACAATTGTGTACACTGAAGGAGTAAACCAAGCTCGACAAACGGCTACCAGCGAACGTAAGGGACTATTTGAAACGGAAAAGTTAGCGGTTTTAGTAGATGAATATTCAGCCTCAGCGAGCGAAATTGTGTCAGGAGCTGTGCAAGATTGGGATAGAGGCGTAATTGTAGGCAGGCGTACTTTTGGCAAAGGGTTGGTACAAAGACCTATACCCATGCCCGATGGGTCGGAGATTCGCCTAACCGTAGCCCGTTACTATACACCTTCGGGCAGAAGTATTCAGCGTCCTTACGAAAAAGGAAACGAGCAGTACAACGATGATATATC
>JAGNUZ010000036.1 GCA_017986765.1 Paludibacteraceae bacterium
GTGTATGATGAAGAATGGAACTCACTAACAGAACAAACTACGTATGCTATTCCTGGTGTATTTGCAGAATACACCTTAAAATTGCTCGATAAATGGGTAGGGTTAGCAGGTCTTAGGGCTGATTATAGCAAACAAGAGCAGTTGTTTTATACGCCACGGTTGCACCTAAAGTACATGCCTTTAGAAGGTGTAGTGATGCGTTTTTCAGTCGGAAAAGGCTATAGAACCTCCAATGTGCTCGTCGAGAATAATAATTTATTGGCAAGTAGTCGAGAATTTGTTATTGCACCAGATTTGCATCAAGAGGCAGCGTGGAATACAGGAGTCAATACGATGTTCGATATTCCGATTGGATATCGAACACTTACGGTATCTGCCGAATATTATTATACAAGTTTTGAAAATCAATTAATAATTGATTTAGACGCGTTTATCAATAAAGTGTTGTTCTACAATGCCGCTAATTCGTCTTATGCACACAATGCACAAATCGAGTTAAGCACAGAACTGTTTGACGGTTTTACTATTCTAGGAGCGTATCGCTACAACGATACTAAATTAGTAACGGCAGGCAAATTGCAAGCCAAACCATTAATGAGTACGCAAAGAGGTTTAATTACAGCTTCCTATAAAACATCGCTAGAGAGATGGCAAGTTGATTTGACTTCTCAATTAAATGGTGGTGGTAGAATGCCTACCCCTGATGCTGTTACTCCGCTGTGGGACGAAACGTTTAATCCGTATCAAGTCTATAATGCACAAATTACTCGTTACTTTAAACAAGCATCAATTTACCTAGGTATCGAAAATATTACTAACTTTACGCAGTCTAATGCCATTATAAATGCAGGAAATCCGATGTCGAGCACATTTGATGCCACGATGATTTGGGGTCCTTTGCATGGCAGAAAAATCTATGTCGGATTACGTTATAATTTACCAAAACCTTAACAATTTAATAATATGAAACACTCAATTATCACTTCCGTTTTCCTTGTATTTGTCATGCTATCTGCTTATGCCGCTAAACAGCCCAAACCAGAGAAAATTACCGCTACCTTTATCGTTAATATTCATTGTCATTCGTGTAAGGATAAAATCACTTCCGCTATGCAAGATGAAGAGGGTATTAAAAAACTAAAAGTAGATATGCAAGCCAAAACAGTCGCTATTACTTTTCTTTCTAACAAGAACACCGTGAGTAACTTATTAGAAGTATTTAAGGGACTTGGCTACGCTGCTACTGTGCAAGAAATTAACTGTATAGGGAGCAAAGAGGGTTGCTTGAATGCAACTCATCCAGTTTCTACTATGCGTTAAAGTATATAAAAAGTATGACAATAATTTGTTTGTGATACTTTTTATTTCTACATTTACGTTTAGTTTGTACCTAGTTATAGACTACCACAACCTTTAACAATCTGTGTATGAAGAAATATAGCTATATTACTATTTTATTGCTTTTGTTTAGCCTATATTCTACAGCACAAAATGCGGAGGATTTTTTTAATCAAGGTTTTGCAAAATCACAAAATTTTGATTTTGACGGAGCAATTATTGATTTTACCCAAGCCATAGCCTTGGATGCCTCTTTTGCAGAAGCGTATAACCAAAGAGGTCTTGCTAAACGAAATATACATCAGTACCAAGCAGCAATTGATGACTATAATCAAGCTATCTCTATCCATCCTCATTATGCCGAAGCCTACAACAATAGAGGAGTAGTAAAGCACCATATCTTATTGTACCAGAGTGCACTAGATGATTATAATAGGGCTATTGTATTGAATGATATGTATGCTGAGGTGTATAACAATAGAGGTGTAACCAAACATATTTTGTTGGATTACAAAGCTGCTATTCGAGACTTCTCTAAAGCCATAGATATAAACCCTTCGTATGCCGAAGCTTATAACAATAGGGGCGTGAGTAAATTTCAATTGGAGCAATATACAGAGGCTATTAGCGATTACAATACTGCCTTGGCTATTAAATTATCGTATGGAGAGGTGTATTTTAACAGAGGGTTGGCAAACAGAAAATCAAATGATTTAAATGAAGCCATTGCCGATTATACCAAGGCCATTGATTTTGCCCCAAAATTAGCCGAAGCCTATAATAATAGAGGAGTCGCCAAGGTGAAAATGAAAGATTATAGAGGTGCTATTGCCGACTATAACAGTGCCATAGAAGTAAATCCAAGTTATATGAAAGCTTTCTATAATAGAGGTTTGGTGAAAATGATGCTACTGGATTTTCAAGGTTCAATTTATGATTATAACAAAGCATTGGAGTTGCAACCTAACGATGCAGAATCGTATAATAACCGAGGAATGGCGAAAGAAAATTTGAATGATTACCAAGGAGCATTGTTAGACTACAATAAAGCGATTGCAATCAATCCTTCTTTTGTTCAAACATATAATAATAGGGGCGTTTTATACCGTAAAATGAATAATTTTTCGGCAGCTATGAATGATTATGATAAACTGATTTTATTGCGTCCTAAAGATGCCGAAGCTTATTATCATCGAGGAATAGTAAAATATCATCTTTCAGATTTGAATGGAGCTTTGGCAGATTATTCTCAAGCAATTTTGCTAAATCCGCAATTGTTTGAAGCGTATGTGTATAGAGGAATTGTCAAAAATATGATGAATGATTTTCAAGGAGCAATATTAGACTATACAGAAGGGCTTAAAATCTATCCAGAATCATCAGAAGCATATTACAACAGAGGTGTGTCTAAAGGAAAATTGCTCGACCACAAAGGATCTTTAGCTGATTTTAGTAGTGCTATTTTATTTAAACAAGATTATGCTGAGGCATATTTTAATAGAGGCGTTTCTTATTTAGCCTTAGGAGAGAAAGACACTGCTTGTGCTGATTTTACCAAAGCATCCCAATTGGGTTTCTACAAAGCTTTTGAGGTTATTTCGATGTTCTGCAAGTAAAATATGTCTAAGCAAGTTATGCGAAGAGTAAAAAATACAATGGAATGGAGAAAAATCCCGTCATCATACAATAACTAAAAATTCTGATAGCTGTATAAAGTTTTTTTTGAACCGAGGGTCTTATTTCAACTCTGTCTAGCATAGATATAAACCCATTCTGTAAATGTATACCTAAAACAATACCCGACAGCATATACACGATCCCATAAAATACACTCGTAGAAAAGAAGTGTGCCACAAATGAATACATATCAGGAATATCTTTTCCCTTTATATACACTATTTCTATATTCGTTTTTACCTTAAATTGCAAGAGGTGCATACCCAAAAAGAACAGCAATAGAACACCTAAAATAATCATGTCCTTTTTTTCTCCATGGTTTTTCATTTTACGCATAGCGGTAATATTCGCAATCACAATGTGAAATACAAAGCCCAAAGCGAGTATTTTTTCCACTGTGTTCGCAATAGCATTGTGTTGCATAAAATAATACACACTATTGTATAGGTTTCCTTCCGAATTGCTTAGGTTATCAATAACCAAAAACAAATTAATGCTTACATGCATTGTCATAAAGAGGATAACAGAAATGCCTGTAGCACTCAGAAAAAGAGAAGAAAAACGTTTGTTCATAAGTATTCAATGAAATACAAATACAAAGGTGCGACTTTTTTTATAAAACAGCACCTTTGTAAAGTAAGTTTATAATATGTATTTAGCACTTACACCAAAAGATATTGGTTTTCCTTGCTGAATAAAACTATTGCCAAGAGACTCAAAATAGAATGTATTGTAGGTGTCTTTTAGCATGTTTTTTACCCAAAATTTTATGTGCGTATTATTTTTAGCAAACGAAACATCTACATTTAAGATGCCATAATAATCTTCTTTCAGTGTATTTTCCACATTCCAATAGATGCCTCCAATGCCTGTGTAGTAAGAAGATAATACAATCTGATCCAACCATTCTTCTGCGATAGGAATACGGTATTCAGCTCCGATATAAATTGTATTTTGAGGTGCGAAAGGTACTGTTTTTCCTTTGTAATTAATTCCGTTCGCATTGTATTTGCTGAAAATAGAATGTGTGTAGCCATAACTTCCAAATGCAAGAAGCTTGTCAGTAATATCGCCTTTAAAGCTGAGTTCTCCACCATAACTCTCAGCCAATTCTGCATTGCTGACCATGCGACTTCCGTTGGAGGTTGTCGTGCTTAATTGTTGATTTTGGTTTTGAATATAAAACAGAGCAAGCTGATAGCTGTATCGTTCGTTGAATAAAATACCTTTGTTGCCTAGCTCCACATTCCACGATTCTTCTGGTTTGTAATATATTTTTTCATCGACATCTATATCCACGTATGCTTGCATTTGTGCTTGAATGATGTCAGAAAACATTGAATAATTGTATCCTCCTGCTTTGTGTCCTTTAGCCAACGAGGTATATAATGTATGATTATTATTCAATTTGTAATGAAGAGCAAACTTTGGCAATACTTGAAAAAAATCGGTGTCGGTATATCCCGTTATCTTGTAGGTAGAATCTACCCGAAAAGCGGGAATAAAGGGAGACGGTAGTTTGATAGATGTTTCCAAGGTAGCTTCCGAATCATAGTCGATAGCCGTATGTTCATAATCAACACGCACACCTGCGGTGACAGATAGCTTGTCTGTAATCGCATAGCTTGATTGATGGTACAATGCAGCTCCCAAAGATGGCTTGATAAAGAGTCCTTTTACGGGCATTTCTTTGTTCACGATACTCAGAGTAGGCATAAAGGGATTGTTTGCTTTAGCCTCATCCATAAAGCCTTGTATCATATCAATGCCACCTGATTGAAACATCATTGGAGCATTAATATCATTGATAGTGCCAAACAAGAATAGCCCCGTTACACCTTGCCATTTACTGATATTATTAGAGCGGAGAACAAACTCTTGTGTAATGGTTTTTTGCAATTGATGTTGGGTTAATACTAGCATGGAGTCGATAGTAAAATCTTGGTCAATATCCATCTGATCAGCAAGTACCTGAAAACCTGTAGCGGATGTAAACACATATTTATCGTTAATTTGTTGTATAACAAGCCCACTAGACAAGCTATTTCGTTTATAAGCTCCTTTCTCATTGTACTGAATGGGAGATACCGTGTGCGATAGGGTATCGTATTGCGCATACGGATACGCATTTTGGTTGGTGAAATCGTAGGATGCAAAAAGCATTGATTGCCAGTTGTTTTTCATTTTCCATTCCATTTTCACCCTTACACCAGTATCGTCAGATTTATTTTTTTCTTTTCTGAAAATATTAGTTAAATACCCATCTTGATGCATGCCGTAGGTAGATACGGATAACCCAAGGTTATTCGTAAGTTTTGCATAATGAGAGACACGCACATCGTATTCATTGTACGAGCCATAAGAGCCAGATATTCGCGTTCCTTGATATTGTAGGGGACTTAATGTATAAACGTTCATCATTCCAGCAATACTGTTTCTGCCATATAAAGTGCCTTGTGGACCAGGTAAAAATTGAAAATGATAAATGTCGTGCAAGGTCATATCAAAAGCGCTTCGCTGAATAGAGGGCACATTGTCAATATACAGTCCAATGGCGGGTTCATTCATTCTGCTACCGATACCTCTTACATACATAGAGGACGTAATGCTAGAGCCATACTCTGGTAGATAAAAGTTAGGAATGCTTAACGACAAGTTTTTTAGTGATTTAATGCCAAGCCTTTCGATTTGTGGCATGCTTATCGCATAATTTGTTGTTGATTTTTGCTGTGTAATAACAGACTCTTTGGGAGCATTTATAATAATATATTCTTTCAGCTCAATGTGTTGATAATCATTGGCATAGCTCAAAAATACCATGAGCATGCCAATGGAGGTAAACAATAGTTTCTTCATCTAGATAATTCTTGTTAATGTGTATAGAAATAAATGAGTAGCAGATATAGTTATATCTGCCCAAAGGGACTACTTTGTAGTAGTAAAAAAGACATTAACAAATAGAAGGAGGAGGTCGCGAAAAATATGAACGTAAATAATCATTTGATATTATATGCTCTACACGAGTATCACAGTGCTTTGGGAGTCTGTGGGAAATTGCAAAACGTTTCTTTTCATAGTTTAGTAGGCAAAACGGATGATGCTCTTTAGCAAAGTTTTGTACATCAAGGGTATATGTGCTCGCTGATGCTTGTTTAAGAGTAGATGTAGCATATTCGCAAGATTCTATAGCAAGAGGATCGCTTTCAGCTGGTTTTCCTCCAAAGAACATCCATACGTACGAAAAAGCACATAGAATAACCATGATAATGTAGGGGGAACTAGAGGCTAAAAGTCCGAAATTAAACATGTTAACAAGTTAAATTACACAATACCCGTAAAACCCATAAATGCCATTGCCAATAATCCTGCAACAACAAGAGCAATGGGAGCACCTTGCATCACTTTCGGTATTTTGGCAAAAATAAGTTGTTCGCGAATTCCTGCAAAAAGAACCAATGCCAATCCGAAACCAATGGCGGTAGAAACAGCAAATGCTACACTTTCAAGCAAATTATATTCTTTTTGTATGCTCATAATAGCAACACCCAATATAGTACAGTTTGTCGTAATTAAAGGTAAGAAAACACCCAAAGCTTGGTATAAAGGAGGAGATACTTTCTTTAAAATGATTTCGACTAATTGCACTAAGGCTGAAATGATTAAAATAAAGACGATTGTTTGCAAAAAAAGTATATTAAATTGCTCTAATACATACACTTGCAATAAGTGCGTAAAGATAGTGGCAATCGTCATAACAAAAGCCACAGCACCACTCATACCGAGGGCTGTACTTATTTTTTTTGAAACGCCTAAAAAAGGACAAATTCCTAAAAATTGCGATAAAACAATATTATTGACAAAAACAGCGGCAATAAATATAATTATGTAACTCATACTCGTAATTATTTAGCGGTTTGTAATTTATTGATAAATGCAATGAGAAAACCCAACGCAATAAATGCACCTGGTGCCAATACAAAGATTAGCATACCATATTGTTCTGGAAAAACAGAAAGGCTAAACACTTTGCCTGTGCCTAATAATTCTCTTGTTGTGCCTAATAAGGTGAGGGCAAATGTAAATCCCAATCCCATACCCAATCCGTCTAAGCCTGAATCGAATACGTTGTTTTTAGCAGCAAAAGCTTCTGCACGACCCAATACAATACAGTTAACAACAATCAGCGGAATAAATAAACCCAAACTTTCGTATAATGCTGGCAAATAAGCTTCCATCAACATTTGTACAATACTCACAAACGTAGCGATGATAACGATAAAAGAAGGAATGCGTATTTTGCTCGGTATAATATCTTTCACCAACGAAATGGCGATATTTGAGGCAACCAATACGAACATTGTAGCCACACCCATACCCATACCATTAATGGCAGAACTTGTAGTACCTAAAGTAGGGCACATACCCAATAAAAGTACAAATACGGGATTTTCTTTTATCAAGCCATTTAAAACTAATTTTACTCTATTCATAGCAGATATTCTTATGTTATATTTCCTAACTTATTATTATTTATGAGTGGTAGCCGTTGCCGTTGCAGCAGTTTGAGCATCAGTGTTATCTGCCAAAGCGGTATAAGCTGTATTTATTGCTTCGATAAATGCACGAGAGCTAATGGTGGAAGCAGTAATAGCATCGATTTCGCCACCATCTTTCGTTAAGCTTAATGCTTTGCCAGCTAAATCCTTACCGATAATACTTTGTTTGTTTTTATCTGTTTTGAACCAATCGACCATTTTTGTACCCAAGCCTGGTGTTTCTTTTTGCTCCAATACAGAATATCCATAAATAGTACCTTTTTCATCGAAGCCCACCATAATTTTCACTTCGCCACCAAATCCATGGCTTGAACTGCTTTCTACTGCTGTTCCTATCCATTCGGTACCGTTAAATGCTTTGTATAGAAATAAATGGTTAACCGTATCATTTTCTATTCGCTCAAATGGCGGCAATACATTTTTGATAGCATCTGTTTTTTTTTGTTCTTTGGCTTGAGCAATAGGTGTTTTTGTTAATCCGTAAACGCTTGACAATAAGAATGATGCCAACAAAGTAATGATTGTCAATACAATGACCATGTTTGGCAAATTGGATTCTAATTTTTTCATGAGAAATATATTTTATATAATGAGTGTGTGCTTAACAAGTCTATGCCACTATTTTTTTAGCTCCGAAGCGTTTTGGTTTTGCGTATAAATTCAATAGCGGAGTAGCTCCGTTCATAATCAGGATAGCAAACGAAACTCCCTCTGGATAAGCACCAAATAACCGAATAGAAACTGTGATAATTCCAATTCCAATACCGTATAGTATTTGTGCCAACGGATTCATGGGCGAAGTAGCGTAGTCGGTAGCCATAAATATAGCTCCCAGCAATAATCCACCGCTTATCATATGTATATCAGGTGAGGTATATAGCTCAGGGTTAACTAAATATAAAATGCCTGTAAACACAAATGTACTCAGTAGAATACTAACAGGGATATGCCATGTGATTACATTCTTTACTAATAAATAGATACCTCCTAAAAGTAGAGCAATTGCCGATATTTCGCCAATACTACCTCCTATATTTCCAATGAGCAAGTCCATTTTGTCGGGCAATTGTCCAAAGTTATATTTCATCATAGCTAAAGGTGTAGCAGCCGTTTCGGCATCCAAATAGTTCATATTGAAAGGGATAGGGCGGGGCCAAGAGGTCATTTGTACAGGAAAAGAAATTAATAGGAATACTCTACCAACCAAAGCGGGATTAAATGGATTGTTTCCTAAGCCTCCAAAACTCATTTTACCGATGGCAATGGCGACAAAAGCACCTACAATAATTATCCAAATAGGCAAATTCGATGGTAAGTTAAATGCCAATAATAATCCAGTAAGGGCAGCGGATCCATCTTGAATGCTCGGTTTTATTTTTAACACAAATTTTTGAATAGCGAACTCAAATAACACTGAAGCCAATACCGCCGTAACGCTAACAATAAGAGCTCCAATACCAAAAAAGTATAACCCTACTAAATATGCTGGAATTAATGCAATGAGCACAGCATACATGTTTTTAGAAATAGAATCGCCACTATGTATGTGTGGTGCTGGCGAAATAATGAGTTTATTCATATTGTTGATTTAAAAGAAATATCAATTTAGTTCGTTTTTGGTGCACGAGCACGTATTTGCTCCATAACATTGCTTTTTCCCATCCGTAAATAATCAAGCAAAGGGCGATTGCTTGGACAAGAAAACAAACAACAACCGCATTCAATACAGTCTGTAATGTATGTTTCTTCCATTTCTGTCCACATACCTTTTTCTGCTTGCGACATCAATAAATAGGGTTCTAAACCCATTGGGCAAGCGGATACACATTTGGCACAGCGTATGCAATTTTGCATCTCCTTGCGGGCAGACTCTAAGGTTGGCATCAACAATAATCCCGCACTCCGTTTTGTTACAGGCACATCAGCACTCATAAAAGCTCGTCCCATCATGGGTCCACCGCCAATAATTTTTCCCGTATCTTCGGGCATACCACCAGCTAAATTCAGCGCATCAGTGAGTGGTGTACCTATACGAATTAAGAAATTACCAGGAGCAGCCACTTTTTTCCCCGTTACCGTAATAACACGTTCAATGAGTGGCTTGTTTTTTTGCACAGCTTCGTAAATGGCAAAAGTAGTCGCAATATTTTGCACTACTGCACCTATACTAATAGGTAGATTTCCACTCGGTATTTGTTTGCGAGTAACAGCTTCTATTAATTGTTTTTCGCCCCCTTGTGGGTAGCGCATATCTAAGGGGCAGATTTCAATATTGGGGTATTCTTTGGCTATTTTCTTAAAAAGAGCAATGGCATCTTTTTTGTTGTTTTCGATGCCAACAATGGCTTTTTTTACTTCTAGCACTTTCATTAGTATAGCGATACCTACGAAGATTTCTTCCGATTTTTCTAGCATCAATTGATGGTCGCAAGTAAGATAAGGTTCGCATTCTACCGCATTGATAACAAGGAGATCGGCTACCATGTTGGGTGGTGGTGAAAGCTTAACATGAGTAGGGAAACAAGCTCCTCCTAAGCCTACAATCCCGGCATCAGTTATTTTTTGTAATATTCCTGCTTTATCGATTACTATTTCTTTGCGAACGGAATTTTCTCTAATTATATTTTCCATCCATTCGTCTCCTTCTACGGCAATATAAACAGCGGGTCTTTTGTATCCCCAAGCGTCTATTACGGTGTCTATTTTAGTTACAGTTCCAGAGGCAGAAGAGTGAATATTTGCCGAAATAAAACCTGCTTTTTCGCCAATCAGTTGTCCTACTTTTACGACATCACCTACTTTTACTACAGGATTAGTTGGAGCACCAATGTGTTGCTCTAGCGGAATAATTACTTGACTAGGAACGGGTACTATTTGTATCTTTTTCCCCGCAGACAATTTCATGTCAGCAGTGTGAACACCACCAAATGTAAATGTTTTCATACGTTTCGTTTAACTATAATATAGCGTAATTTTTTACTCATCTTAGATTTGTTCTGTAACCTCAACTACCTCTTTTTTCTTTACAGGGAAATTCAATTTTAAGATGCTTCCAGTTGGGCACACATCTACGCATTTGGTACACAAGCGGCATTTGTCATCTACAATGTAAGCCAAATTGTTTTCTAAAATTATGGCATCGTGGGGACACGCTTTCACGCATTTACCGCAACCAATACACGCAACTTCGCATGCTTTTTTGGCAATGCCTCCTTTTTCTTTGTTGTTGCACGCTACATATATGCGTCTTCCTTTTGGACCTTTATAGCGTAGCTCGAGTAGCAATTTTGGACAAGCTTTCACGCAGGCTCCACAGGCGGTACATTTTTCTTCGTCAATTTCAGGAATGCCAGTTTCGGGATTTACGTGCAAGGCATCAAACGCACAGGCTACTTCGCAATCTCCTAAACCTAAGCACCCAAAATGACAGGCGGTTTCACCTATATATAAGTTATGCATAATTTTGCACGATTGTGCACCATCGTACTGGTTAATACGTGGTCTGTGATCGCACGTACCATTGCAT
>JAGNUZ010000037.1 GCA_017986765.1 Paludibacteraceae bacterium
AATGATGGCAAAGCGAAAAATATCGCTCAACGACCTGTCGGAAAAAGTGGGCATTACTACGGCTAATTTATCGATTTTAAAAACAGGAAAAGCAAAAGCGATACGCTTTCAAACCTTAGAAGCGATATGTAAAAGTCTCGACTGTCAACCTGGGGATATTTTGGAATACAACGAAAGTGAACCTCCAAAAGAAGAGTAAACTTAGCGGTTCTAATAACCAACATAATTTTAGATAAAATAAAACATACTAAAAACAACCTTATGAAGTTAAAAACATTTCACCACTTCTTTCTGCCTGCAATCATACTTATCTCAACATTAGCAGCTTGCACCAGCAAACAAGACTACGAAGATAGGATAAACAAACAATACACTTGGACAACGCTGCATCGCTTCGTTGTAGAAAAAAACGGAATTTCTACCGCAACAATTTCGGACAGCAGCATTACACTTGTGTATAGAAATGAGCTATCAAGGTACGATTTTTCGGGAAAGCTCATAGACTCAGATTCTCTAACTGATATTCAATATATTTACCGCTATTACGGGGGAGATTCAACGTATTGGGTGGATGAATTTCCAAGTCTGCACCATGTAATAAAAAAATACAACAACAAAAAAGAACTACAAACAGAAAGAAAAATAGAAACGCTGAGTGACATAATGTATATGGGCAACGATCGCTTTATTATTCCCGATTTAGACACTACAAGTAACACCTATGTAATGAAATTCTACGATGCTCACCAAGATTCTGTATTAAAAGAAATAAACATTGGCAAGTTGCTAGGCACAAAAGACACCCTTAGCATACACAAAGGTGCAATTACATTTACCAATAGATTTAGTAAAAATGCGTCTGGGGATGTATTGGCATATTACCGATACAACAGTTCATTTATTGTAATTGACAGCAATTTTGTAGCTACTGCCTATCAAGATTTCAGAAAACTACCCGTAGGCATTCCCTCATTAAAAGGACACAATGTGCTACTTACACCTTTAAATTGCGGCATAGAGAATGGCAGTATGGACAATGAGTTTATATATTTAATTACGCCAACATATCAATGCAAACAATGGCAAAATAGTCGCTTCGAAAGAACGATGGACGTGTATGCCAAATCAAGCAAAAAATATATAGGTAGTATTTCTTTCCCTTTGGAAAAAGACACATATTTAATTTCCTTTGCCCAAACATCAGCTGGATTCGTTGTAGTATACAGCAAGGATTCCGAAACAGAAATTGTGATATACGACGGTAAATTTCTTCAACTATTTCGCTAAAAAAAAGAACATTATGACACACAAAATACTAGACAATACACTTACGACACTGGTACTTGTATTCAACAGCCTTTTTTTAATCCTTTCGTTTATCTGCATCGTAGCCTCATATACCCTGCCTGATATGAATTACATCACAACTTTTCAGGCATATTTAGGCACCTACGCACCAGAATCGTCATTATACATCATAATGATAGCAATACTCATAGCCTCAATATTTATTATTGCAGAAAAAAATCTATGGATTGGCTGGGCTCTTCAACTCATTGCCCTTGTACCACTGCTATATGTATTTATAGCAGATGCCTACATCTATTTATTGCCGGAATTTCAATACGGAGTATTCATCATCCCTTCATCCTTCATGATTTGGGGTATTGTTGCGATAGCTACCATGTGCATTAGCAAATTATTCATAATAAGGAAAAAGATAGCGTAATATAACTGCTCTATTCATCCCTAATCGGAATCTTCTTAGTGAATATGTCGAACACAAAGACAGACTTCCCTGAATCCGATTAGGGAAATAAGAGTAGAATTCCCCTTGCGCTCAAATCTCAACTACCAACATCCTCTTGTAAATCCCATTTTTATAAGCCATTAAATATTTCTTAATTTGATGATATTTTGTATCTTTGTATCATTAAAATAAGAAAAATCCCCGTGGTTAAAAAAAAATTATTCGGTAAGAATTTAAAGGAAATAACTGAGATTGTAAATGCCAATGGGTTACCCCGTTTTACGGCTAAACAGGTAGTAGATTGGTTATACAAAAAAGAGATTTCAGACATTGATGAAATGTCAAATATTTCAGCAGCCAATCGTAAAACCTTGTCTGACAACTACTGTATTGGTATCGAAAAACCAACACAAGTTTCCGTCTCTACCGATGGAACAAAAAAATACGTATTCAAAGTAGGTGCAAATCAATTTATCGAAAGCGTATTTATTCCCGACAAAGAACGCAAGACCCTGTGTGTTTCGTCACAAATTGGGTGTAAAATGAGTTGTTCCTTTTGTGCTACAGGGCAACAAGGATTTTCGGGCAACCTCACCGCCAATCAAATTTTGAACCAAATGCGTAGCGTAGATGAGTTTAGCTCGCTAACGAATATCGTATTTATGGGCATGGGCGAACCAATGGATAACTTAACGGAAGTACTCAAAGCCATCGAAATAATGACGGCTGATTTCGGATACGGATGGAGTCCCAAACGCATTACCGTATCAACGGTAGGTGTAATCGCTCCGCTAAAACTATTTTTAGAACAATCGCAATGTAATTTGGCTATCAGCATTCATGCAGGTTCGGCTTTTGTGCGTAGAGAACTTGTCCCATTGGAAAAAACACAATCGATAAACGACATTATAGAATTGGTAAAGAAATACGATTTTACGCATCAACGCCGTTTGTCATTCGAGTACATTTTGTTCGACCAACTGAACGACACCGACGAACAAGCACAACTACTTGCCGATACGCTGAGGTATATCCCTTGCAGAGTGAACCTTATCCCCTACCACCGCATACCGCAAGTGGGATTAACACCTTCTAACCGAGTTAAAATGGAAGCTTTTCAAAAGATATTAATGAAAAGAGGCATTACAACGACCATCAGACGCTCACGTGGACAAGATATAGACGCTGCCTGTGGCATGCTCTCTACAAAAACTAAGAATACATCACAAAAATAACAAGCATGAAAAAAAAGGGTATTTTATTCCTATTGGTAAGCTTAATAACATTATCTGCTTGCGACCAAAAAAGCCTAAAACCAACCATTACAGGCAGTGCCTTTGAGGTATTGTTGGTAGCGGACGAACCCATTGTGGCAAGTGTCGCGGGACAAGCCCTCGTAGCTATCCTAAACCAAGATATGTACGGATTGCCTCAATCAGAACCCTTATTTAAAATTTCACGCACATCGCATAGTGGATTTACCAATCTCTTACGTCCTGCTCGCAATATTGTGATGTTGGATATTAGCGACAATTATTCTCGCACACGCATATCGACACAAAACGATGTATGGGCAGCACCGCAAGCTGTGGTTAAAATAACGAGCAACTCCATCGAAGAGGCAAACGAAGCCATTGTGAAATACAAAGAATCCATTATTAATTTTTTGGTAACAGCAGAAAGAGAACGTTCGATAGCTTACCAAAAACGCTATTCGGACAAAGATGCCATAAAGAAAGTGGAGGAGAAAAGCGGTATCAAAATGGTATTGCCCAAAGGGATGAACCGTTTTAAAGAAGAGGAAAACTTTTTGTGGATTGCTAATTCGGGCGAAGAAGTGCGTCAAAACATTGTCATATATTCATACCCATACACAAGCAAAGAAACATTTACACGAGAGAATTTACTGGCTAAACGCGACTCTGTCATGCTGTTATGGATTCCTGGTCCAACGGAAGATTCGTACATGGCTACGGAATACCGTGTAGAACCACCTGTGCTCAACGAAATTAGCATCAACGACCAATACGCCGCCGAACTACGTGGCATGTGGCGTGTACAAGGCGATTTAATGGGCGGCCCATTTGTCAACATTACTCGCTTAGACGAAAAAAATCAACGTGTCGTTACCGTAGAGGCTTTTATTTACGCTCCTACCCGTAACAAACGAAACGCTATCAGACAACTAGAAGCATTGCTACACACCGTAGAATTTATTGAATAAAAATAAACACACATATACATACCATATGGAAACGAAAAAATTAAAAATAGGCATATCACAAGGCGATATTAACGGTATAGGATACGAAATTATCCTTAAAACCTTAGACGATATCCGCATACTTGAGTTTTGCACTCCCATTATTTATGGTTCACCAAAAGTTGCTGCTTATCACCGCAAAAATTTAGATATTACGTTGAATCTGAATCTAATTAATCAGGCTGACGAGGCAAATGATAAGAGAGTAAACATCATCAATTGCAACGACGATGATATTAAAGTAGAACTTGCCCGCTCTACCGAAGAGGCTGGAAAAGCAGCGTATTTGGCACTCGAAAAAGCCACGCAAGACCTAAAATCAGGTGCAATAGATGCCCTTATTACTGCTCCAATTAACAAAAAAAACATTCAATCGTCTGAATTTACTTTTCCTGGACACACAGAATATTTAGAAGAAAAGTTTGGCAACAAAGGCGAAGCGCTGATGCTGATGATCAATGATTTTATGCGTATAGCTGTTGTAACTGGACATATTCCGATTGCGAAAGTGGCTGAAAGTTTAAGCACCGAAAAAATTCTTGCAAAAATAAAACAACTCCACGGCACCTTGACACAAGATTTTTTGTTTACCAATCCACGCATAGCCGTATTGGGCTTAAATCCACATGCAGGCGATGATGGCGTAATTGGTGATGAAGAAAAAACAATTATCCAACCCGCTATCGAACAAGCATTAAAAGATGGCATTATCTGTGTAGGACCTCTACCTGCTGATGGCTTTTTTGGCTCTTCTAATTTTCAACATTACGATGGTATTTTGGCAATGTATCACGACCAAGGTTTAATTGCTTTCAAAGCCATGTCGATGGATACTGGCGTAAATTATACGGCAGGACTGTCCGTTGTTCGCACCTCGCCTGCACACGGCACTGCATACGACAAAGCAGGATTGAATGTAGCCTCCGAAGCATCGTTTAGGGCGGCCATGTACCTAGCTTGCGATGTGGTAAGAAACAGACAAAGAAGCTAATTCATTAATACAAAAAGAAAAAAGGATATTGGCATGATTGATGAAAAAGAACTACAAGCGATAAAGCAACGTTTTCATATCATAGGCAATGCTACGGCACTAAATAGAGCTATCGAAATAGCCACACAAGTAGCAGGCACTGATTTGTCGGTGCTTATTACGGGCGAAAGTGGCGTAGGGAAAGAAAGTTTCCCTAAAATAATCCATCAATTTGGACCCCGTAAACACGAAAAATACATTGCAGTAAACTGCGGTGCTATTCCCGAAGGAACGATTGATTCAGAGCTATTTGGACACGAAAAAGGCTCTTTTACAGGAGCTCTTACCGAACGTAAAGGATATTTTGAGGTAGCCGATGGGGGCACTATTTTTTTAGACGAGGTGGGCGAATTACCCTTGTCAACACAAGCTCGCCTATTGCGTGTGCTCGAAGTGGGCGAATTTATTAAAGTAGGCTCATCAAATGTACAAAAAACAGATGTGCGTGTAGTAGCAGCTACGAACTTGAATATCCCCAAGGCCATTCAAGACGGAAAATTTAGAGAAGATTTATATTACCGCCTCAATGCTGTACAAATAAGTGTGCCTGCCTTACGCAACCGAAAAAGCGATATTCCCCTACTCTTTAGAAAATTCGCTTCTGATTTTGCCGAAAAATACCGCATGCCCACTATCTTTCTTACACCCGAAGCACAAGAGGAAGTGGTCAATTATTACTGGCAAGGAAATATTCGCCAATTAAAAAATATTGTAGAACAAATTTCTATTATTGAGGAAAAAAGAGAGATAAATTCCGAGTGCTTGCAACATTATTTGCCCAAGGATACTAGTGGACAATTACCCTCATTGATGCCTTCGTCAAAAAGCAACGAAAAATCATTTTCCAACGAACGGGAGATACTTTATCAGGTACTTTTTGACATGAAAAAAGACATTGATGACCTAAAAAAAATGGTGCATCAATACCAACAAACACCTACGTCTTCAGTAAAAAAAGAAGAACAAGAAAAAGCTTATTTGCCCTCTATTTATGAAAATAAAGCTACCGTAAAACCAGAAAAACACCTGCAAGAAGTAGAAATAGAAGATGCGCAAGAATACGAAGAAAACAGTTTTAGTGTAAACGAAATGGAAAAAAACCTCATTAAAAAAGCACTTGACAAACACAGCGGGAAGCGTAAATTAGCAGCCTTAGATTTAAAAATATCTGAACGCACCTTGTATCGTAAAATCAAAGAATACGATTTAGACGCGTAAGAAAAATGCCTTTCAACTATGCTCAATGAATTGAATAACAAACTATGAAAATAGAAAAAGTCAACTATATCGCTCGCTTTTCACTACTATTATTAACAGTAGTAATGGGTATTTCATGTGCTGTTTCGTACAAATTTTCGGGCACTTCGATTGATTACAGTCGTACAAAAACCATACAAATAAGCGATTTCGACAATCAAGCACAAATGGTGTACGCACCCCTTACAGATGTGTTTAACGAAACTTTAAAAGATTTGTATGCTCGCCAAACACGCCTTACGCTTGTTAACCGAAATGGCGACTTAGAAATAGAAGGCGAAATTACAAACTACGACATTTCATCCATGTCGATACAAGCCGATGCCCTTGCTGCCGAAACACGCCTGACTATACGTATGAAGGTACGTTTTGTAAACAATAAAAATCACGACGAAGATTTTGAGCGAAGCTATACATCATACCGAAATTTCAGTAGCAACCTCATGCTGAATGATGTACAAGACGATTTGATAACAGAGATGACAAAAGAATTTGCCGAACTAATATTTAACGACACGGTCGCAAATTGGTAACTATATGACTGGGAAAGATTTATTATATTATATGCAACATACCGACAAGTTGAACACCCATACACTTGCCGAACTGAAAGAAATTGCCCAAGAGTATCCATTTTTTCACAGCATACACAGCTTGCTACTCACGAATATGCACAACACCAACGATATGTTGTACGCCAACACCTTGAAGAAATCAATTCTGTATATGTCTGATAAACAATCGTTTAAATCTAAACTAGCAAATACAGCAACGCCCCCCATTGTTACAGAAACGATACCAACTGAAATTAAAACTCAACAGACACCAGTAAAAAAAGAATTTTCTTACAACAATACCTCAATCTACGAATTAGAACAAACACCCGCAGCTCCTATTCGCATGAAGAACCAAGATTTGATAGACCATTTTATCGAACTAAACCCGAAAATCAAACCGATTGGCACTACGGATAGCGACACAAACGAACTTATCATAGAACCTACGAATGATGAAAAAGAAGAGTTTTTCACCGAAACCTTGGCTAAAATTTACATCAAACAAAAGCAATACGAAAAAGCAATCAATATTTTTAAAAAATTAAATTTGAAATATCCAGAAAAAAGTATTTACTTTGCAGACCAAATCCGTTTCCTCGAAAAAATCATTAGTTTAAACTCAAAAAACACCTAACACAATGTACACAGCAATACTAACATTAATCGTAATTGTAGCCATTTTATTAACGTTAATCGTTTTAGTTCAAAACTCAAAAGGTGGCGGATTGGCATCTAACTTCTCAGGTTCAAACCAAGTGATGGGTGTACGTAAAACAACCGATTTCTTAGAGAAAGCAACATGGACATTAGCAGCTACCTTATTGATATTATCTATCGTATCAGTGGGATTCATCAATAAAGGAACAAGCGATGCCAAAGAAAGTACATCGTCTATTATCAATGCAGCCGAAACACAAACACAAACAAATTCAGATGTGCAAATTCCCACATTTCCTGTAGAAACGCCAGAAGCAACTGAATAACATAACAGACTTAAATAAAAAGAGCCGTTTGGAAATTAACCCAAACGGCTTTTTTTGTCAGTAAAACTGACAAAAATGACAGAAAAATACTTTGGCATACATTATGCACATACTATCCATGTAAATCAAAATGTTTAACCAAATAATATAACATCTATGAACATTAAACCATTAGCAGACAGAGTGTTAATTAAAACTACTGCACCAGAAGAAAAAACAGCAAGTGGCATTATCATCCCTGATTCAGCCAAAGAAAAACCCCTTAAAGGCACAGTTGTTGCCGTAGGCAATGGAACAAAAGACGAAGAAATGGTAGTAAAAACTGGAGACAATGTATTGTATGGCAAATACGCTGGTACAGAAATTGACCTTGACGGAGAAAAATACCTTATCATGCGTCAAAGTGACATTTTAGCTATCATTTAATACAATGATTTAGTGAAAATAGAGTAACAAACATAAAAAAATAACTAGTACAACTATGGCAAAAGAAATTAAATTTAATCTCGAAGCGCGCGACCAACTAAAAAGAGGCGTGGACGAATTAGCAAATGCAGTAAAAGTAACACTCGGACCCAAAGGTCGTAACGTGATTATTTCGAAAAAATTTGGTGCTCCACACATTACCAAAGATGGTGTTACCGTAGCCAAAGAAATTGAATTGGAAGATGCATTCGAAAATATGGGTGCACAAATGGTGAAAGAAGTAGCTTCTAAAACGGGTGACGATGCTGGTGATGGTACTACTACTGCTACTGTATTGGCTCAATCTATCATTACGGTAGGTCTTAAAAACGTGGCTGCTGGTGCCAATCCGATGGATTTAAAAAGAGGTATCGACAAAGCCGTTGCCAAAGTAGTAGAAAACATCAAAGGACAATCACAAGTAGTAGGCGATGACAACAAAAAAATTGAACAAGTAGCCACTATCTCAGCCAACAACGATTCTGAAATTGGTAAACTCATTGCCAACGCCATGGCAAAAGTTAAAAAAGAAGGTGTAATTACGGTAGAAGAAGCCAAAGGAACTGAAACGACAGTAGAAGTTGTAGAAGGTATGCAATTCGATCGTGGTTACCTTTCTCCCTACTTCGTTACCAATCCAGAAAAAATGGAAACCGAAATGGAAAGTCCATATATCTTGATTTATGACAAAAAAATCTCATCACTTAAAGAAATTCTTCCAATACTTGAAGAAACTATTAAAACAAGCCGTGGCTTATTAATTATTGCCGAGGATGTAGATAGCGAAGCACTTACTGCATTAGTAGTAAACCGCTTACGTGCCAACTTAAAAGTATGTGCCGTAAAAGCTCCAGGCTTTGGCGACCGTCGTAAAGACATGTTGCAAGACATTGCAGTGCTTACAGGTGGCGTAGTAATTACCGAAGAGCAAGGATTAAAGTTAGAAGAAACTACCCTCGATATGTTGGGTACAGCCGAAAAAGTGACTATCAACAAAGACAATACAACGATTGTAAACGGTGCTGGCGACAAAACTGCCATCGCCAACCGCGTAACACAAATTCGTGCTCTTATCGAAACAACCACTTCTGATTACGATAAAGAAAAACTGCAAGAACGTTTGGCTAAATTAGCTGGCGGTGTGGCGGTATTGTATATCGGAGCTCCATCAGAAGTTGAGATGAAAGAGAAAAAAGACCGTGTAGATGATGCCTTGAGTGCAACACGTGCCGCAATAGAAGAAGGTATAGTTCCTGGTGGTGGTGTAGCGTATATACGTGCTATCGAGGCTATCGAAAACCTAAAAGGCGATAACGACGACGAAACTACTGGTATAGAAATTATTAAACGTGCCATCGAAGAACCTTTACGCCAAATTGTAGCCAATGCAGGCAAAGAAGGTGCTGTAGTAGTACAAAAAGTAAAAGAAGGCAAAGCAGACTACGGGTACAACGCTCGCACCGATGTGTACGAAAACTTATACGCAGCTGGCGTAATTGACCCTGCCAAAGTAACACGCGTAGCCCTTGAGAATGCGGCTTCTATTGCAGGGATGATGCTAACAACCGAATGCACCATTGCCGACAAAAAAGAAGACAACCCAGCACCAATGATGCCTCCAATGGGTGGCGGTATGGGTGGCATGATGTAATCACCTTTCCCTTTATGCTAAAATAGCTTACTGCAACTGTAGTAAGCTATTTTTTTTGCAACAATCCCATCGAGAAAAAAAACTGTTTGCTTTGTATTCATGAAAAAACTTTAGTAGTTTTACAACACTAATTAATGAGCAACACACAATAGACTTAAATCCGTACTACTTTCTACTTTAACAACCATGCACTCCGAACAGATAATACACCGAAACGAAAACCGCATAAAAGTTGTTTTGCCCTACGATTCATTATTGGCAAGCAAACTACGTATCAAGTAGCACATACAATAACTTGTGAAACCCTTCGCCATATAAACCCCAAAACAAGACCTATAATCCTGCCAAACATCAACGCCGCAGTATTCGTCTGAAAGGGTATGATTATGCACAATCAGGATTGTATTTCATACCCATTTGTTGCCATAACAGGGCATGTATATTTGGGCATATTGAAAATGGGATAATGATAATGAATCAATATGGGAAAATTGCACACAAGCATTGGGAAAATACAATAGAAATTAGAAACAATATTGAATTACACGAATTTGTTGTAATGCCAAATCATATTCACGGTATCATCCAAATATCTCGTAGGGGCGTATCGCATACGCCCCATGTATACAATGAAATGGGTTTAACCAATAATATACCGACAAACGATTATCATTCATCATCATTACACGGCGTATCGCATACGCCCCATACAAACAATGAAAATGGGTTTAACCGATAATATGCCGACAAACGATTGTAATTCGTCATCGTTACACGGCGTATGCGATACGCCCCTACGGTCGCCCTCGCAAACCATTGGTGCAATTATTCGTGGATATAAATCATCGGTAACAAAACAATTAAAATTGATGGGTTACAACGATACAATTTGGCAACGAAATTACCACGAACACATCATGCGCAATGCACAATCGTATATACATATATCAAATTACATCATACATAACCCTGTAAATTGGGATAAAGATGTATTTCAATAATTCTATTAATTGAATAACAGATATAACAGTTCATCCTTTACGTCATTCGTTTGCACCCCCCCCATCAAGTCGTAGAACTCCATTAGCGATGACAGAAATACATATTTCGTGATATTAATG
>JAGNUZ010000038.1 GCA_017986765.1 Paludibacteraceae bacterium
CCCATTGGAACATTATATAAATTTTTGTTATTCACTCTATATAAACCATTGAAGCAAGTGCGATTAAGAAAAGAAGAACAAAGCGGTTTGTCCGCTTTGTTCTTCTTTTCTTGTGTTATACAGGTTTCTTTTTTGGTAGTAATAAAGTTTTTTGTTTTCTTCGTTACCTTCTAAAGTGTGATATTCGTTTTGTAATATTTCAAGAATTGAAATTAATTCTGTCGGTCGTGAAGCAATAGTTTTATAAGTATTTATTAAGTCTTCGTTAATGTCGTTAATTACAGCTTTTTCAAGTTTTGGGCAGTTGTTCAACATCCAAAACAAAATCGCACCGCTACCTACAAATGGTTCAATGTATGTGAATTTGTCTTTGAAAATGTCTTTTGGCAAAGCCTTTTCAATGTCATTAATGAGCTGTGTTTTACCACCTGCCCACTTCAAAAACGGTTTTGCTATTTTGTCTGTCATTACTCTTTTTATATTAAAATTTTAAGTCTGGCAAAGTTAAGGTTTTTAAATCTTTTTCTTTCCGTTTTGCTGTCCAAATTGTCAACCGTTTTTGTTTGCACAGTCGTTTTCTAGGGTGTCGGCTAACGACAGTCTGTTTAAAAACCTCCGTTTAGTTTAGTTTTCGCTCAAATTTAATGGGTTTTAACGAACTTTCAAAATATACTAGTGATTTTTGATTAGAATAGTTGGGGGTTAGTGTAGGGAAGCAGATCTAGCCATATAGGTAGTATTTCGCAATAAATTGTAAAATCAGCATCCTAAGATACTTTTTGAGCATTTCAGGCTCTAAAAGGGAGATTAATCTACGTAAATTGTATGCAACAAACATGAATCCAACGTCTGCACTTGCCCTATCTTTTCCTTTTTTGGTAAGAATGTAACTATTTCCCCATTGTTCGTGGGGATTTATAAGTTTGTAAAGATAATGAAAATAATGTTTCACACACGAAAGGATTGGTGTGGGAGTGGGAGTGTGTTTTTTGGCAAAAAGATGAGTTGCGTAGTATTTTACCTGAGATAAGTATTTGTTTGTTCCCATATCAAAAATGCAAATAGTACGCTTTGGTAAGTTCTTTGTAAGCAGCCGTATATATGCCACGTGTATTTGTTTCGATGATTAAATTGTCTTCTAAGATTTCGCTTTCTTTCGATGAAAAACAGAGTAAAACCCGTTTGGCTATAGCTGTAGGATTGGGTAGTACCACCATTTTTTTGTAGCAATATAATCCCGCTAAGTTTGCTTTTTCTTCCAATAGTTGACCTTCTTTTAACGGTAGAATTACATAGAAAAATCCTTCTGGTTGGAGCAGCTTTAGCACGCCTGTGAGCAATGCGTCTATTGATAAGCTGTCGTTATGGCGAGCCAAAGTGCGTTGTTTGTTAGGCGTGTGTAAGGAGGATTGAAAATAGGGTGGGTTGGAAATAATCACATCATACTGGGAGGTTGCTTGTTGTGCAAATATTTTAAAATCAGCGTGTATGATGCGTATACGATGGTGCCAAGGTGTCAGAAGGCTGTTTTCTATTGCTTGTGTAGCCGCTGTGGCGTCTAATTCTATAGCGTCAATTGTAGCCTCGGATTTTTGTGCCAACATCAAGGCGATAAGCCCAGTGCCCGTGCCAATATCTAGCACGTTTTTTGTGTTAGTATCTATATTTGCCCATGCTCCAAGAAGTACGCCATCTGTGCCAACTTTCATCGCACATTTATCTTGATAAATACGGAATTGTTTGAATTGAAAATACGTGTTTTTTGTCATTTTTGTTGTTCAATATGCAAAGATATAGGAATATGTAGAAAAACAAAATTATTTCAACGCCCACAAACACAATGCTTTCGGATAGCATTACAGAAATGAGATGCGAATATTGGAAAAAATGCCGTTGTGGGGTGCGATTTTTTGCTAAAAATTGTGTATCTTTGTGGGATTTTTGAGAACTACTTATTGTATCATATTTATATTAGTAAAACATGCAAAAAAGCAAAGCTGCCAAGTTGGTTTTAGAGAATGGAATCGTTTTTCATGGGTACTCCTTCGGTTACGAACAGTCAAAAGCAGGAGAGGTAGTCTTTAATACGGCCATGATGGGATATCCCGAGAGCTTGACGGATCCTTCTTATTCAGGGCAAATTTTAGTATTCACATTTCCTTTAATCGGCAATTATGGTGTTCCTTCTTCTTCTATCACCAATAATATTGCCGATTTTTTTGAGTCCGAAAAAATCCATGCTTCAGGCGTAGTTGTATCCACTTATTCGTTTGAATATAGCCACTGGAACGCTCAACAATCGCTAGGAGATTGGTTAGTAGAAAACAAAGTACCAGGTATTTATGGTATTGACACACGCGAATTGACGAAAGTATTGCGTGACAAAGGAGCCATGAAGGGAAAAATTATTATAGAAGATAACGACATTGATTTTGTCGATTCGAACTCCATTAATCAAGTGGATATTGTGTCGTGCAAAGAAATTATGCATTACGGAAACGGAAAAAAGAAAGTGGTATTGGTCGATTGTGGCGTAAAACACAACATTATTCGCTGTTTGCTCAAAAGGGATGTAACCCTCATCCGTGTACCTTGGAATTATGATTTTAATATGCTCGAATACGATGCGCTCTTCTTGTCTAATGGACCTGGAGACCCTTCTACGTGCGAATTAACTGTGCAGCATATTCGCAAAGCGATGGAACGAGAAGTGCCTATATTTGGTATTTGCATGGGCAATCAATTGTTGGCAAAAGCAGGTGGTGCAAATACGTATAAACTTAAATACGGACACCGTAGCCACAACCAACCTGTACGTCTTGTAGGCGAGAATCGTTGCTTTGTAACCTCTCAAAATCATGGATATGCAGTAGATGATGCAAGCCTCAGCAATGACTGGAAACCTTATTTTGTAAACATGAATGATGACACAAATGAAGGCATCAAGCATGCAACAAAACCTTTTTTCTCAGTCCAATTTCACCCAGAAGCAACAAGTGGACCTACTGATACAGAATTTTTATTTGACGAATTTATAAATCTGATTGACTAATGAACGAAAATTTAATACCAGGAATAAAAAAAGTTATTGTTTTAGGCTCAGGAGCACTAAAAATTGGCGAAGCTGGCGAATTTGATTATTCGGGTTCTCAAGCTCTCAAAGCTCTCAAAGAAGAAGGTATTTATACTATTTTGGTCAATCCAAATATTGCTACTATCCAAACTTCGGAGGGAGTAGCCGACCAGATATACTTTTTGCCTATTACTCCTTTCTTTGTCGAAAAGGTAATTCAAAAAGAAAAACCAGATGGCATTTTGTTGGCTTTTGGCGGACAAACAGCGCTTAACTGTGGTGTGCAACTTTACCAAATGGGCATTCTGGAAAAATACAACTTGCGTGTAATGGGTACGCCCGTACAATCGATAATGGATACAGAGGACAGGGATTTGTTCGTGAAAAAACTCGATCAAATTGATGTCAAAACCATTAAAAGTTTTGCTGTTGGCAACATGGAAGATGCCCGCCAAGCTGCCAAAGAATTAGGATATCCAATCATTATCCGTGCAGCGTATGCTCTTGGCGGATTGGGTAGTGGATTTTGCGACAACGAGGAAGAATTGAATGCTATGGCAGAAAAATCCCTGGCATTTTCGTCGCAACTATTGATTGAAAAATCACTCAAAGGGTGGAAAGAGGTAGAGTATGAAGTGGTACGCGACCGTTTTGATAACTGTATTACGGTATGTAATATGGAAAATTTCGACCCGCTTGGTATTCATACAGGCGAGAGTATCGTTATCGCTCCATCTCAAACTTTAACAAATACAGAATACCACAAATTACGTGAATTAGCCATTCGCATCATTCGCCATATTGGTATTGTGGGCGAATGCAACGTGCAATATGCTCTCGACCCTGAGTCGGAAGATTACCGCGTTATTGAGGTGAACGCTCGCTTGAGCCGTTCGTCTGCTTTGGCTTCTAAAGCTACGGGCTATCCTTTGGCTTTTGTCGCTGCTAAATTAGGTTTAGGCTACGGATTATTTGATATTAAAAACTCTGTTACCAAAACAACGCCTGCATTTTTTGAGCCTGCACTTGATTATGTAGTGTGTAAAATTCCTCGTTGGGATTTGGGTAAATTCCAAGGCGTATCGCGCGAATTAGGTTCGAGCATGAAATCTGTTGGCGAAATTATGGCTATCGGACGTACCTTTGAAGAAGCTATTCAAAAAGGATTGCGTATGATTGGTCAGGGAATGCACGGTTTTGTGGCAAACAAAGAGTTGATTATTCCTAATATTGACAAATCGCTCAACGAACCGACTGATAACCGTATTTTTGTTATTTCAAAAGCGTTCCGCAAGGGATATACCATCGACCAAATACACGATTTGACTAAAATTGACAAATGGTTTTTACAACGTTTGTACAAAATTGTTCAAACTGCCAATGAGTTGGAGTCATTCAATGCGATAGAAGATGTGGATGACGATTTATTCCGTTTAGCAAAACAACAAGGATTTTCCGATTTCCAATTAGCTCGTCTTGCAGGCGACAATGCAGAAGAGGAAGAAGCTTTGATACATGTTCGGAATAACCGTAAAGCCAGAGGCATTCTTCCTGTGGTAAAACAAATTGACACCTTAGCCGCTGAATATCCAGCACAAACAAATTACTTGTACTTAACTTATAACGGCACAACCAACGATATGCAATATTTGGGCGACAAACGCTCTATTATCGTATTAGGTTCGGGTGCATACCGCATTGGCAGCTCGGTAGAGTTTGACTGGTGTAGTGTAAATGCACTGGAAACAATTCGCAAAGAAGGCTGGCGTTCGGTAATGATTAACTACAATCCAGAAACTGTTTCTACGGATTATGATACCTGCGACCGTTTGTATTTCGATGAATTATCGTTTGAGCGTGTAATGGATATTGTGGAGTTGGAAAATCCTCATGGACTTATCGTTTCCACTGGAGGTCAAATTCCAAACAACCTTGCTCTGCGTCTGAATAATATGAATGTGCCATTGTTAGGCACATCGGCTACGAGTATTGATAGGGCTGAGGACAGACATAAATTCTCGTCCATGTTGGATACGCTCAAAATAGACCAACCAAGATGGAGAGAATTATCCTCTTTAGAAGATATTCACCGTTTTGTTGATGAGGTAGGTTTCCCCGTGTTGGTGCGTCCATCGTATGTGCTATCAGGAGCTGCAATGAATGTGTGCTCTAACAATGAAGAACTAAAAGAATTTTTGGAACTAGCAGCAAATGTTTCCAAAAAACACCCCGTGGTGGTGAGCGAATTTATCGTGAGTGCCAAAGAAATTGAACTAGATGCCGTAGCCGATAAAGGCGAAATTATTATGT
The DNA here is from genome assembly GCA_017986765.1 of Paludibacteraceae bacterium. GTDB lineage: Bacteria > Bacteroidota > Bacteroidia > Bacteroidales > Paludibacteraceae > JAAYPI01. Next base: position 5,384 of record JAGNUZ010000038.1, read on the forward strand.
ATGCCATTTCGGAACACGTCGAATTTGCAGGTGTGCACTCAGGTGATGCTACCATTCAGTTTCCTCCCCAAAAATTATATCTTGAAACAATGAGAAGGGTGAAAAAAGTTGCCCACGAAATTGCCAAAGAATTAAATATTTCGGGTCCGTTTAATATGCAGTTTTTAGCCAAAAACAACGATATAAAAGTAATTGAGTGTAACCTAAGAGCTTCACGCAGTTTTCCATTTGTATCCAAAGTGCTAAAAATCAACTTTATAGAGTTGGCAACTAAAATTATGTTGGGCATTCCGGTACAGAAGCCGAACAAAAATGCGTTTAACCTAGACTATGTAGGTATTAAAGCTTCTCAATTCTCCTTCTCTCGTTTGCAAAAAGCCGATCCAGTATTGGGTGTAGATATGGCTTCTACTGGCGAAGTAGGGTGTATTGGTGACGATACCAATGAGGCTATATTAACTTCTATGTTGTCTGTAGGATACACAGTTCCTAAAAAGAATATTTTACTTTCTACAGGTACACCTAAACAAAAAGTAGATATGCTCGATGCAGCACGCTTATTGCACGAAAAAGGCTACAAACTTTTTGCAACAGGAGGCACGCAAACTTTCTTAGAAGAAAACGACATCCCTTCTACCTTGGTGTATTGGCCTAGCGAAAACAAACAACCGCAAGCACAAGAAATGCTTAAACGCAAAGAGATTGATTTGGTTGTAAATATCCCTAAAAACTTGACACAAAGAGAATTGGATAATGGATATAAATTACGTCGTGCAGCTATCGACTTTAATATTCCGTTATTAACCAATGCCCGCTTGGCATCTGCGTTTATGCACGCATTTTGTCATATGGACATTGAAGACATTCAGATTAAAAGTTGGAACGAATATAAATAATTCATTCCTTCGCAACATAACCTAACCACAATGGAACAATTAAAACACGAGTGCGGTATTGCGATGGTTCGCTTACGCAAGCCCTTGGATTTTTATCAAGAAAAGTACGGTACATGGATGTATGGCTTAAACAAGCTATACTTATTGATGGAAAAACAGCACAATAGAGGACAAGAGGGAGCAGGCGTTGCATGCGTAAAATTAGACGCACATCCAGGTGAGGAGTTTATGTTTCGCGAACGTGCTGAAGGGACCAGTGCTATCAGCAAGATTTTTCAGGATATGCACAAGCAAATCAAAGAATCGGCTCAAGGCAATATAAAAGATGCCACTTATGCTTCCCAGTTTGTGCCGTTTGCAGGAGAATTGTATATGGGGCATTTACGTTATAGTACTACGGGTAAATCAGGACTGTCTTATGTGCATCCATTCATGAGAAGAGATAATTACCGTGCTAAAAATTTGGCTATCTGCGGTAATTTTAATCTAACGAATGTAGATGAAATTTTTAATTTTATTTCAAGAAAAGGACAACATCCTCGCAAGTATGCTGATGCGTTTATTTTGTTGGAACAAATAGGGCACCGTCTAGATAGAGAAGTAGAACGGGTGTACGATTTAGCCAAAGAAGAAGGGAAAAGTGGTACCGATATTACCTACGCCATAGAAGAGGATATAAAACTCGAAAATGTATTGAAATCTTCAGCTTGGTTGTGGGACGGCGGATATGTAATGTGTGGTGTAACAGGTAGTGGCGAGAGTTTTATGCTTCGCGACCCATGGGGCATTCGTCCAGCATTTTATTATGCTGATGATGAAATCGTCATTACTGCATCCGAAAGACCTGTTATTCAAACAGCATTGAATTTGACAGCTGAGCAGGTAATCGAGTTGAATCCAGGAGAAGCTATGTTGATTGACAAAGCGGGCAAGTTACGCTTAATACAAGTAGTTGAACCAAAAGAAAAACAAGCTTGCTCTTTCGAACGTATTTATTTCTCGCGAGGTAGCGATGTTGATATTTATAACGAACGCAAGGCTTTGGGCGAAAACGTAGTGCCTGCTATTTTGAAAAGCGTGGATAATGATTTGAAAAATACCGTGTTTTCTTTTATCCCAAACACAGCAGAAGTGGCGTTTTATGGCATGATTCAATGTTTGAATCAAAAGCTTAACGATGTGAAGAATCAACGTATTCGGAAGTACGGGCATCGTATATCTTCGGATATGCTCGACGAAATTCTAGCCATGTCTATACGTTCAGAAAAAGTAGCGATTAAAGACATTAAATTGCGTACGTTTATTTCCGAAGGCAATAGCCGCAACGAATTAGCCGCACACGTGTACGATATTACCTATGGTAGCCTTATTCCTCATCAAGATAACTTAGTGGTGATTGATGATAGTATTGTGCGAGGTACTACCTTGAAACAAAGTATTATTAAAATCTTGGCTCGTTTGCAGCCGAAAAAAATAGTCATCGTATCTTCGTCCCCGCAAATACGATACCCTGATTTTTATGGTATAGACATGTCGAATATCGACGATTTTATTGCTTTTCGTGCAGCCATTGCGTTGTTGCAAGAAGACAATAAGCAATCTGTAATTGATAATGTGTACAAACAATGTGCGCAGCAAAAGAATCAGCCTCAAGAAGTCATCGAAAATTATGTGAAACAAATTTATGAACCTTTTACACCAGAACAAATATCTGCAAAAAGTGTAGAATTATTAACACCAAGGGAAGTTACGTGTCCTGTTGAATTAGTGTATCAAAGCTTGGAGGGCTTGCTGAAATCGTGTCCAAATCATACTGGGAATTGGTATTTCTCAGGCGATTATCCAACACAAGGTGGAAAGAAATTGGTAAACGAAGCATTTATTCGGTATTATGAGAAAAAATTTAGTAAACAATAGAGTTTATCCATAGCTTACTCAAAAAAAAGTCCTTGTTTGAAAAAACAAGGACTTTTTTTTGAGTTCCAAGAAGAATTACTCTTCTAAATCGGCAACAGATACATTATTTGGCTGATTTGAAGCCTTATCTTTGTATGGGAAAACATCAATAATGGGACTTTCAGCTATAGATACCACTACATAATCCGATAGGGTGCCTTTCATGCCGTCTTCTAGTTTTTGCCATGCCTCTAATACCGCCGAAGCTTGTGTTAAAATATAGTTGGCTACTTTTTTTTCTACACCACGACTTTCGTCAAGGAGTATAATGTTTATTTTACACATATACCAACGATCGCCCAACTCGTAAGGGAACAATTCGGCTATGCGAGCTCTTTTTATATTTGTAATCGAGTAATCTCCACTAATATAAGGAGATAGTTCTTCAATAACGCGCGCCTCTGCTTCAGTATATGAAAAAGCCTCAATCAGATAAGGCTCCGTTACTTTTTTAGTCTTTCCTTCTACAATTTTTTCGTAGCGAACTCTGCATTCAAACCAAGTGTACATAGTGTTTCTTTTTAATTTATTACAAAAATACAGATAAATATGTGTCTCAAACTATTTTTTCATAAATACTTTTCCACAAAATGCCATTAAGCTCTAGATAAGCAAAGTAACTTCATCAGTATAATGGGAATTGTGAACGTTATAAGCGATTTTTTTTTGAAAAAAGACAGCCAATTTTTTGGATAGTAATGCAAAAAAAAGTAATTTTGCAAAGCTTAAAAAAATAATTTAATTTATAAAAAAATGATTAAAGTAGGTATTAATGGATTTGGCCGTATTGGACGTTTAGTGTTCCGTGCAGCTCAAGAAAGAAACGATATTCAAATCGTTGCAGTAAATGACCCATTTTTGGATCTTGACTATTTAATTTACATGTTGAAATACGATACAGTACATGGTAAATTCACTGGTACAGCCGAAAACAAAGGTGGAAAATTATTCGTAAACGGAAAAGAAGTTGCATTTTTTGCAGAAAGAGAACCAGCTAACATTGCTTGGGGTGCTGCAGGTGCTGACTATGTAGTTGAATCTACAGGTGTTTTCACTTCTATCGACGCTGCTTCTGCTCACATTAAAGGTGGTGCGAAAAAAGTAGTTATCTCTGCTCCATCTAACGATGCTCCTATGTTTGTTTGTGGTGTAAACCTTGAAGGTTACAAAGCGGATATGGATATCGTATCAAATGCTTCTTGTACTACAAACTGTTTAGCTCCTATCGCTAAAGTTCTTAACGATAACTTCGGTATCGTAGAAGGCTTAATGACAACTGTACATGCTGCAACAAATACTCAAAAAACTGTTGATGCTCCATCGTCTAAAGACTGGCGTGGTGGTCGTTCTATCTTAGGAAATATTATTCCTTCATCTACTGGTGCTGCTAAAGCGGTAGGTAAAGTAATTCCTGAATTGAATGGTAAATTAACTGGTATGTCTTTACGTGTACCAACTGCTGACGTATCTGTTGTTGACTTAACTGTACGTTTGAAAAAAGGTGCTACTTATGCTGAAATTAAAGCAGCTATGAAATTAGCTTCTGAAACTACCATGGTAGGGGTTCTTGGTTATACTGAGGATTCAGTTGTTTCTTCCGACTTTATCCACGAATCTCGTACTTCTGTATTTGATGCAGGTGCAGGTATCGCATTGAACGATAACTTTGTGAAAGTTGTTAGCTGGTATGACAATGAGTGGGGTTATTCTAACAAAGTGTTGGATTTAATCGCACACATGGAAACTGTAAAATAAGTAGGTTTATACTACAAATTCAAAGGGGCATAAGGTAACTTGTTGCCCCTTTTTGTATATATAAGAATGAAAATTAACATTTTTGTTGTGTAGAACGAACAAAAATACCCGATTTAAATAAAAATCGTTAGAATTTTATTTGATAATAAAAAAAAAGTTGTATATTTGAATCGAATTTTGCAGCAAGATGTATTACACCTTAAAATAGATTGATATGAAAAAAATACTACTAACCATTTTAAGCTTTGTCGCCATGGCTTGGAGCATGAGTGCTGCACCTGGCGAGCTAACGACGATACCCTCTAATCCAACAGTGAATAATTCTATTACACTTATTTATGAGCCCTTACCCAATCAAAATTGGATGTTGTCTCAAGATGTATTCGTGTATATTTGTTTAGAATTTGATAATAATGGGGAATGGGTAAAACAAAAAGCAGAGTGGAGTAAAACCAGTTTGCCTAATTTTAAATGGATAAAAGAAGATGATGGAAGGATGTATTACATCGTTTCAAATGTAAAAACCTTCTTTAATTTATCAGATGAAGAGGTTTCTCGTGTTTCAGGCGTTTTCGTAATATTGAAAAACGAAAAATACCAGTCCACAGATAAATACGTGGCAATACGAGGAGACAAAAAACCTGCTGAAAAATTTACAGGGACTGTGTCTTTTGAAGTAAAAGTGCCAGAAGGTACAAATAATGTGTATGTAGCTGGAACATTTGGACCAGAAGGAACGCCAAATTATTGGAAACATGCAGATGATAAAACGAAATTAACTCGCAAAGATGCCACTACATTTGTAGGCGTAGTGAAAGATGTGCCAGAGGATTTGCAATATTTGTATGTATATGGTGCGAGAATCGACCAAGCTGAGTTCCGTATGGGACACCGCCCATTAGGAGGCAAAACAAAAGTACACGATGTGGTTGAATATTGGGGAGATATGACATTGAATGTGTCTGTGCCAAAAGGTACGAAAGAAGTGTTTGTTTCGGGCAATTTTAACGATTGGGGATATAGTTTGATGACAGATATAGGCAATAATACATGGATATATCATGTAT
>JAGNUZ010000039.1 GCA_017986765.1 Paludibacteraceae bacterium
TATCGAAATGGGACGAACATCTACCTGACAAGGGGGCATGCCCCCTTGTCAGGTATTATAGAATCTACTATTCTACTCTCGGAACAAAACAAAATCTCCCTAGGCGAAACACAAGCACAGCTTTGGAAACTTTTGTAAAAGATGCTTTTGCAAATAGTATTCAGGCTACTGATGAAAAAGCAAGAATGGAACGGTACAATGAAGTATTTTCATGGCTCGGCAACCAAAATCATCCACCTGATATTATGATTAGACAGGGTGATGCGATTGAAGTTAAGAAAACTCAAAGTGCAAATAGCGACCTTGCATTAAATAGTTCTTATCCAAAATCAAACATTCAATCCAACAGCACTCTAATTACGCAAGAATGCCGAACTTGTGAAGAATGGGCAGAAAAAGATTTAATCTATTGTGTTGGGCATACAGATGACGAAAGAGTACATTCTTTATGGATGGTTTATGGAAATATTTATGCTGCCAAACACGATACTTACCAAGTTGTTAAACAAAAAATAACAGACGGAATAAATGAAATACCACATGTTGAATTAGCTGAAACAAATGAATTAGGAAGAGTTAATCGCGTTGACCCTTTAGGCATTACCAATTTGAGAATTAGAGGAATGTGGCAAATTCAAAATCCAAGACGAGTTTTCAATTATTTGCACACTCCACAAGCCAATAAATTTGAGCTTGTGGCAATTGTTCCAACATCAAAATACAATTCATTTCCTAGCGAGAGTAAAAATAGGATTGAAAACTTAGGCAATCCTAACTTAACAATGAGAGACGAAAAAGTAAAAGACCCAAATAATCCAGCTAAACTAATTGATGCTAAATTAATTGTATTTATTGTAGCAGAAGAATAAGCCTCCTCTTAACAACAATCTGGATTGCCAACCCAATGACAATCCGTATTATTGTTTTACTATCAATCAAAAAGCGAATAGTATCCCCCTTTTATCGAGTTATCCAGTTTTCAGGGTTTTGAATATCGCGTTCTTTCCATACTTGGAAGTAAAGCTCCGATTTATTGTTGTCTTCTGTGTCCACAAATATACGTCCGATAGCTTGGCGAGCTTTTATATTGTCGCCTACTTTCACGTAAACGTTCGTGAGGTTAGAATATACCGTACGGTAGTTACCGTGGCGTACAATGACCGTGTAATTGCTTCCTGGGATGGAAAAGCGTTGCGTTACCTCCCCGTCAAATACTGCTCGGGCGTCAGATTGCGGTGTAGTTTGAAGATAAATACCCTTATTGTCGGTAGTAACATGTTTGAGCACAGGGTGAGCGTGCACACCAAATCGACCTACAATAATCCCTCTTTCAACTGGCCACGGCAAGCGACCTTGGTTCTTTTCAAATCCGCCAGACAACAATTGTTGTTCTTTGGTAAGGGCGTATTCTTGTGTTCCTGCTGTCTGTGCTTTTTGCGATTTGCGTGCCTCTTCGGCAATTAATTGATCAATTCTGCGGTTAATGGCATTGGCATTGGCTTCTTGTTTTTTCAACTCCTTGCGTAAATCTTTTTCTTTGCGACTGAGTTGCGATACGAGGGCGTTTTGTTTGTTCCGTTCAGTTTGCAAACGGGAATTTTCTTGTTTTCTCTCGTTCAGTACAGCAACTTTGGATAAACGCGCTTTCTCAATTTCGGCTAATTTTTTCTCCAAATCAGCTTTTACCGCTTCAATCTCACTCACCTTTCCTTTGGCAAACTCTGCATATTGCTGCACATAACGGTAGCGTCTGTACGACTCTGCAAAACTATTGGCAGAAAGGATAAACATCAAGCTTTCGTATTTTGTTTTTTTATAATAAGAATGGTACATCAACTTGCCATATTCTACCTTTAGTTTATTTAGTTCGGTTTGTTTTTGCTTTGCCTCGCTACGCAATTGGTTTATATTTCTATTAATATTATTCACCTCCGCATTCATCACATTTATAAGGCTTTGACGAGCATTAATTTCTACACGCAACACGCCAATTTGCGACAAAGATGTTTTTTTCTGTTCAGCTGTTTTGCTAATCAGCGAGCTGGTAATTTCAAGTTCTTTGAGGGCTCTTTTGCGGCGATCTTCTAGTTCAGATACAGTTTGCGATACAATAGGTAGCACTACTTGAAGGGCTAAAAGGAAGAGAAGAAATCTTTTTTTCATACTATCATTTTTTATCATATTCGAAAGCACATTGTGTATTTGACCTATGCAATGCTTATTTTATTTTGAAAATTCTTTTGCTATGTCCAACAATACCACCCGTTTGTACCTTGCTGGTATCGAAAGCGAGAGTTCTAGCGGAGTATTGAATTCCACTTTTTCTAGCGTATAATCTACTGCATATTGTTGAGCACCAAACATCAATATCAACTTCGTTTTCCGTGGATACAGCACCGAGTTACTTGGTTCAAATTGATCATATTCTGCCATCAAATACTTACTACGAGTCGTGTCTGAAAGCGTTGTTCTCAACACCTGAAAAATATCATTTACAACATATTGCAATGCAAAATTACTATTTTCGTACGAGAGTAAGTGCATGTTTTCTTCTTTTGCATAAGAAAAAGGCAAAACCTTACCCCTTTTTTCAGTATCTACAATGCGATTCAGCAACAATCCTTGCAATTGGAAAAAATCAACAGGTGCTTGTGCGGTCAATGTTTCAAACGCCTCGGCTACATATCTCTGGTTGATTCTATCAAGAATAAAAATGCTATCTTGGGTAAGATGCATACGCACCACTTCGATGCCAAAAAGAGCTTGCAACGACACTTGCACGCAACTGTCAACACGTGCTTTAATAAAGCCTTTGAGGACTGTTGATTGATTTTGTATCGGAATGGCAAAATTAACCCGCGAAGCATCTATCGTTTTAATCTGAGCTTGGTTCATCAACACATTATTTACTGATATTCCAGTTATCAGAGCCGTTTTTCCGCTTACTTGCTTGGTCGATTTACACGCAACGAACGAGCCAATCAAAGCAAGGATAAAAATAAAACGTACATATTTATTCCACATATTTCTTCTTATTAATCTTTTGTTGTAAAATAAGCGTGATTTCATCGGACTTATTTGCGGCTTTTTCCCACATCTCTACGGCTTTTTCGGGTTGTTGTGAAAAATACAAAATATCACCATAGTGTTCGAATATTACAGATCTCTCTTGGTCATTTTTGCTATACTCGACCGCTTTTTCTATAAAAAACAGTGCCTCATCATAACGTTTTTGTTTCAATAAAATATAGGCGTATGTATCTAAATAAGTGGTATTTAACGGATCCCCTTCGAGAGTTTTGGCACTTAATCGTTCGGCTTCTTCGAGCGTTGTATTTGTCAGGCCCATGGTATAAGCACAATTATTCAGCACCATGTAGTTTCCCGTATTTAATCGTATGGCATCTTGGCAAGCGTCTAAGGCTTTCGGATAATCTTCTTTATTTCGCAAATACACATCAACCAACATAGCATATGCCAAGCGATTTAGTTCGCCAAAAGTAGCATCTTCCGGCTCTGTATGTTCTATTAGTTGTAAGACATACTGTAAAGAAGTATCTTTCTCCCCTTTCGACATGGCAAAAACAGCAGCATAATACGTCAATGCAGGCTGATTGGGCATGGCGTCAAGCCCTTCGAGTACAATGCGGTATGCTTCATCTACATTTCCATTCGTATGGTGTAATTCTACTAAGGTAGCCCAACACTCAAAACAATCAGGTTGCAATAATGCTGCAGAATACAAATGCTCCATTGCGACGGGGAAATTTTGCTGGTCGATTAAAAATTGAGCATATAATTTATGTGCTAAATATTCCGTTGAATTCGCCTCTAACAGCGATATAAAAACCGCGTGCATCTTTTCGACAGCATCGGTACGACGACCATAATAGCTTGCTATTAATTCAAGATAATCCAATTTATCCTGAAAGGGAAGATCTGCCGCACCAAATAATTTGCAAATATATTGCTCCGACTTTTCATTATCGCCTATCAACTCGTAATAACGAGCCCACGAAAGGTGTACATACCCACTTTCAGCGTTAATATCGCTCGCTTTTTGATAGAAAGCTGCGGCTTTTTTAAGTTTTCCTCGGTCTAATTCAATATTGCCCTTTGCGATCCACAGAGAAATATCTGTAGGCGTTTTTTGCAACATGGCATCCAACTCTTTGTGTGCTTTTTTAGGTTTACCCAACAAAATATATTGTTCAGATTTTCCGTACGATATCGCTCTATTGAGTCCAATTCTTTTTTCTAGCAAATTAAATTTCTCGATGGATTTTTCATTTTCGCCAATGCGGGCATAGAGTTGTGCTAATTCGTATAGCACATTATCCTTGTCGGGCAATAGCAATAACATACGCTCCAATACCTCGATGGATTCGGGGATTCTGTTGTACGCTTTGAGCACTACCGCTAATTTATCTTGGTAAAAATAATTGCTCGGATCGAATCTCACCGCATTTTGAATATAACTCAAACCCACAGCGGGTTCTTTTTGTTGCAGATACAAATTTCCTAGTTCAAACGATACAATGGCACTTTGAGGATTGAGCTCGTAGCATTTTTTCAATAACTCAATGCTTTCAGCGATATTCCCTGCGTGTTTTTGTCGCAAGGCTTCGATAAAAGAAGAATCAAATTTCGATGGTACAATCACATACTCTTCTTCTCCAAGCGTATTCGTTGACAAATCCTGCCCCGCCATAGCAGTAGGCAGCATCATCAAAAAAAGGCAGACAAAAGTATGTATGTTCCGCATGCTCTTATTTTTTTCCAGTATGACCAAAACCGCCTGCACCACGTTCCGTTTCTGGAAGCACCTGCACAGGTATCCAGTTAACAGAGGAGTGCTGTGCCACTACCATTTGGCAGATGCGTTCACCATCCTCAATAATAAACGGCTCATCGGATATGTTCACTAAAATAACGCCGATTTCACCGCGATAATCCGCATCAATAGTGCCTGGTGTGTTGAGCACGGTGATGCCTTTTTTTAGTGCCAAACCGCTACGTGGTCGAATTTGTGCTTCGTACCCCTGAGGCAATTCGATAAACAAACCCGTAGGTATTAGTTTTCGTTGCAACGGTAGCAAGGTAATAGGTTCCGCAATATTTGCACGTATATCCATGCCTGCCGACAAGGGTGTAGCATACTCTGGTAATGCGTGTTTTGATTTGTTTACAATGTTAATTTGTATCATTCTTTCTGTAAAAATAGAGTGAGAATTAGTTCTTTATGCCAATACAAAATCTAATTGTTTCTTTTCCAAATTGGCTTTGGCTACCAATACCGAAACTTCGTCGCCCAATTGGAAACGCTTGTGATAACGAGTGCCTATAAGGCAATAATTTTTCTCATCGTAGGTGTAATAATCATCACCCAAATCGCGAATCGGAATCATGCCCTCGCATTTATTCGATACGATTTCCACATATACGCCCCATTCGGTAATTCCCGAAATAACACCATCGAAAACCTGACCGACTTTATCTTTCATATACTCCACTTGCTTGTACTTAATAGAAGCTCTTTCGGCAGACGAAGCGAGTTGCTCTCTACCTGAACAATGCTTGCAATAATCCTCGTATAAATCGGGAGAAACAGATTTTCCTCCTTGTAAATATTCCGTTAGCAAACGGTGCACCATCACATCAGGATATCGGCGAATAGGCGAGGTAAAATGTGAATAATGATCAAAAGACAAACCGTAATGTCCGATATTTTGGGTCGAATAAATGGCTTTTGCCATGGAACGTACAGCCAATGTTTCAATGAGATTTTGTTCACTCTTACCCGTTACCTCACTGAGTAAGGCATTAAGCGAGTTCGCAATGTCTTTTTTCTTGCCTGTGGTTTTTAGTTTGTACCCAAAACGCTTGATGAATTGGGAGAAATTTGACATTTTATCTTGGTTCGGCACATCATGTATGCGGTAGACAAATGTTTTGGCTTTTTTGCCTTTCGTTTCCATACCTACGTGTTCGGCTACGGTTTTATTGGCAAGCAACATAAATTCTTCTATCAATTTGTTGGCATCTTTTTGTTCCTTGAAATATACGCTCAAGGGTTTGCCTTTTTCATCTATCTCGAAACGAACTTCAACCCTATCGAAAGCAATGGCTCCATTGTCGAAGCGTTTTTGACGCAATTTTTTCGCCAAATCGTCCAAAATGAGCATTTCATCGGCATAATCACCTTTTTTTGTTTCAATAATATCTTGTGCTTCCTCGTACGTAAAGCGTCTGTCTGAACAAATCACAGTGCGTGTAATTTTATAATGCACAATGTCTGCTTGTTCATTGAGTTCAAAAAGAACCGAATAGCACAGTTTTTCTTCATTCGGACGCAAGGAACAAATTTCGTTCGATATTTTTTCTGGTAACATCGGAATGGTTCTGTCAACCAAATAAACAGAAGTAGCTCTATCAAAACCCTCTTTATCTATTGGAGAATTGGGATGTACATAATGAGATACATCGGCAATATGAACACCCACTTGCACATTTCCATTATTGAGTTTTTTATACGATAAAGCATCATCAAAATCTTTCGCATCGCGCGGGTCGATAGTAAACGTAGGCACACCACGCATATCCACACGTTTTGCAATCTCTTCGGGCGTGATGCCTATATCAATTCTGTCTGCCATTTGCTCCAATTCTGTCGGATACGAATAGGGCAATCCAAATTCAGCTAAAATAGCGTGCATTTCGGTATTATTTTCTCCCACATCGCCTAGTACATCGGTAATTTCGCCAAACGGACTTTTAGCATTCACTGGCCAATCAATCATTTTCACAATTACTTTTTGCCCATCTTTCGCCTCATTCAGCTTATCCATGGGAATAAAAATATCGGTATTGAGCACCCGATTATCTACAATAACAAAAGCAACATTATTTTTGATAGAAAGAACTCCAACAAACGTTTCTCTGTTGCGTTTTAAAATTTCCACCACTTCGCCTTCTACCTGACGGTTTTTTCGAGCTGCATACAACAATACTTTTACGGTATCGTTTTTCATGGCACGGTTCACATTTCTGTCGGCTATAAATATTTTCTCGCTACTTTCATCTGTAATTAGGTGTGTTTTTCCGTTGCTATTGCGGTCGATTGTACCAATTACAAATTTGCTTTTCGTACTACAACGGTATTTACCTGTTTCGGGCTCTTCTATAGAACCGAACTCAGCCAGCTCTCTCAGTACTTGTTGCACATTCATTTTATCTGTCTGCGATTTTGCACCAATAGCCGCCGATGCTTGTTTGTAGTTAAACAATTTAGCAGGAGCATTGGTAAATACTTCCATCACTTTGGGTGATATGTCTTTTTTCTTCATACGAAATAATTTCTATGTGAATAAACGATAGACCTTATGGCTATCTTATTTTTTAGGAAAACCCTTTTTGTTTTTTGATTAGTTCATACGCATTTTTTACTGCTTTAAACTTTTCAGTAGCCGTTTCTTTAAATTCATCGCCGAGGCTATTTACCTTGTCGGGATGGTATTTCATCGCCATACGGCGATAGGCTTTTTTAAGCTCTTCTTCTGAGGCATCTTTCTCTATTTCAAGTATTTGATAGGCTAAGTCTATTTCTTTGGCGGTATCTTTATACTGAAAATGCTGTTGCTGATAAATAGCTTGAAGGGAATTAAAATCAACCATCGAAATACCCATAAGAGCACCCATGGATTGCAAGAGTCTCAATTCGGTCGAATGAATTTCGTCCACCGAAGATATTTTAAATAAAATATGCATCAGTTGCAATTTGGACGAATAATTTAAGCCCTGATTGATTTGCAAACAAATACTTTTGTAATCATATTCTTGATCCAATAATTTTCGTAGCATTTGCAAAGCCTCAAGTGCTCCTTCTTCGCCAAAATTTGCCCGCAAAAAAACCTTAGTTTCGCTCAATTCAGCTTTTGTAACTTTGCCGTCAGCTTTTAATACGGTAGCAATAAGAATGAGCAAGGAGAGTTTGAAATCCGTCTGCGTAGCAATTCTGGGTGTGGTAGAAAAATTAGCCGTAATAGCTGTGCCTAAAAATATACCAATAAGTGCACCAATGGGACCTCCCACCGTAAAACCCAACGCTCCTCCCAAAAAACCACCGATAAACCCCATTAACCGAATTATTTATGTTAATTTACAAAGGTATTATTTTTTTGTAAACTTGTGTTTTAAAATTAATTAAAACATCGCCCATTTTTCTTGAAATGTGGAAAACAAAAGACTTTTGAGTGATATTTATCCCATTTGCCAGCAAAGACATATCCTACAAGATGAAATAAATAATGAAAATGCCCCTGTGCATACGATATTTTTGTAACTTTGTGGGTTAAAATAATTCCGCTTATGGTATTGAATTACATTTGGATAGCGTTTTTCTTGATTGCGTTCGTAGTAGCGTTATTCAAGCTGATCGTATTTGGCGATATGGAGATTTTTCCCGCCATTATGAATTCTACATTTGACTATGCAAAAATGGGATTTGAACTCTCGTTGGGCTTAACGGGCGTAATGACGCTCTGGCTAGGGATAATGAAAATTGGCGAAAATGGCGGAGCTATTCGCTTATTGTCGAAAGCCATAAGCCCATTATTCAACCGCTTATTTCCAGATATTCCCAAAAACCACCCCGTACACGGCTCAATGGTGATGAATATTGCCGCCAATATGCTTGGGTTAGACAATGCTGCCACACCATTAGGCTTAAAAGCCATGACGGAATTGCAAGAACTGAACAAGGAAAAAGATACGGCATCGAATTCGATGATTATGTTCTTGGTACTCAACACCTCTGGACTAACGATTATCCCCATTTCCATTATGGTGTATCGTGCCCAAATGGGAGCCGCCGACCCATCGGATATATTTTTACCCATCTTATTATCTACTTTTGTGAGTACACTGGTAGGGATTGTTGCTGTATCTATTGCTCAAAAAATTAACTTATTCAACAAAACGATTCTGCTTTATTTAGGTTCGCTCACACTCCTACTTTCTGGATTAATCTGGAGTTTTTTAGTGATGAATTCGGACAAATTAAGCGTTTTATCGTCCGTTGTAGCGAACATAATTCTATTTTCAATTATAGTCTCATTTATCCTATTAGCGGTACGCAAAAAAATAAATGTGTACGATTCTTTTATCGAAGGAGCTAAAGAGGGCTTTTCTATTGCGGTAAAAATTATCCCTTTTTTAGTAGCCATACTCGTTGGTATTGGCGTATTTCGTGCATCAGGAGCCATGGACGGATTGATGTTTATAATGGCTTGGGGCTTTGAATCATTGGGAATAAATTCTCACTTTGTAGAAGCCTTGCCCGTAGCATTTATGAAACCACTTAGCGGAGCAGGTGCTCGCGGATTAATGGTCGATGCTATGAGTCATTATGGCGTAGATTCTTTCGTTGGGCGATTGGCGTGTACTTTTCAAGGAGCTACCGATACTACGTTTTACATCATAGCAGTCTATTTTGGTTCTGTGGGCATACGCAAAGTACGACACGCTGTTGCTTGCGGACTAATAGCCGACCTCGCAGGTATCATTGCGGCAATATTTATGTCATATATATTCTTTCATTGATAACAAAAAAAAGATGGCAGTACATTTTATTTTTGATGATATAAAAACCCTCGCTATAAAAAAAAGACTGATAGCAAATTGGGTAAAAACTGTAGCTCTAGGATACGGAAAAAAGATGGGTGAAATCAGCTATATTTTCTGTTCTGAAGAGAAAATATTGTCTGTAAACAACGAATACCTGCAACACGATTATTATACGGATATTATTACTTTTGACTATACCGAAAAAGCAACGATAGCGGGAGATATTTTTATCAGCATCGATACGGTAAAAAGTAACGCTGTAGGGTATAAAATTTCTTTTGAAGATGAGATAGCGAGAATACTCATTCATGGTATTTTGCACTTATGCGGGTTAAAAGACAAAACAAAAAAAGAAGAAAAAGCCATGCGAGAAGCTGAAGATAAGGCTTTATTATTATTGACAGAAAAACTACTACGATGAAATTTGATTACGACATAATTGTTATTGGAGCAGGTCATGCAGGATGCGAAGCAGCATGTGCTGCGGCAAATCTGGGTTCACAGACCTTGCTCATTACAATGGATATGAATAAAATTGCCCAAATGAGCTGCAATCCAGCCATCGGGGGAATAGCTAAAGGTCAGATAGTGAGAGAGATAGATGCACTTGGCGGGTTTACGGGTATTGTTACCGACAAAACTTCTATTCAATTTCGCATGCTGAATCGCTCCAAAGGACCAGCTATGTGGAGTCCACGCTCGCAATGTGATAGGGCGAAATTTATCGAAACATGGCGAAATATCATCGAGCATACCGATAATTTATACATGTGGCAAGATTCTGCTATTGGTTTAGAGATTGAAAACGGAGCCGTTGTAGGTGTAAAAACAGCAATGGGAGTTTCCTTTTCGTGCAAATCCGTGGTACTTACGAACGGAACATTTTTAAACGGACTCCTTCATATTGGCAAAGTGCAAATGAATGGAGGTCGTGTGTCTGAACCCGCAAGCTACGGCATTACCGAGCAGCTTGTGAAAATCGGATTTACGCAAGGTAGAATGAAAACAGGCACGCCTATGCGTATTGATGCGCGCACGGTGGATTTTAGTCAAACAACTATCCAAAACGGAGAAATCGATTTTCATAAATTTTCGTACCTAGATACTCCCGCACATACGCTGAAACAACTGCCCTGCTTTACCGTTTACACAAACTTAGATGTACATGGTGTATTGGAAAAAGGCTTGAAAGATTCTCCACTTTACAACGGACAAATTCAAAGCATCGGTCCACGTTATTGTCCGAGTATAGAAACGAAAATCATTACTTTTGCAGAAAAATCGGAGCATCAATTGTTTTTAGAACCCGAAGGCGAAAACACAACAGA
>JAGNUZ010000153.1 GCA_017986765.1 Paludibacteraceae bacterium
AATATTTATTCCGCTCCGCTGGAGCTAACTCGTATTGGTATGTATTTTCTATTATGATGTAGCCCCTACGGGGCATCAAATCCTCCGTGTAACTCCGTGCAACCTCCGTGTTTCTCTGTGTAAAAACTCTCACACGAAAAATAAACGACCTCCGTGTAATAAATCTAAAAAAAACAATCACTTTCCACTTTCCACTAATTCCCTCATTCATGATGATAAGGTTCATTGTTGAGAATAGTATAAGCCCTGTATAGTTGTTCCACAAAAATTAGGCGAATCATTTGATGCGAAAAAGTCATTTTTGATAGCGAAATTTTTTGCGTAGCTTTTTGATACACTTGCTCAGAAAATCCATACGGACCACCAATTACAAACACTATTTTTTTCTTTCCACTTACTTGAGCTTTGTCAATTTGCTGAGCAAAATCTACTGAGCCAAATTGAGAGCCTTTCTCATCTAATAGGATAATATCGCTTGCATCTTCCAGTTGTTTTACGATATATTCGCCTTCTTTCTCTTTTTGCAATGCAATGGATAGGTGCTTGGCATTTTTTAGTTCTGGAATAACCTGTAAATCAAATGATACATAGTGTTTCAGGCGATTTTGGTAATCAGTAATCAAGTTTTGTAAATAAGTATTTGTCGTTTTTCCGACCACAATTAGTCCAATTCTCATTTTTTTTGATTAAGTTTGCATTGTATTGTGCAAAAGTAAAACAAAACTCACGAACTTCCCAATATGAGAAATAATAAATACATATATGTGTTCATACCACTCATGTTTTTTTTCATTGGAGGAGGAATCGCTACGGCTCAACAAGAAATGATAGATAAAATATCAGAGGGTTTTGTGCGAGGAAACGTGTCTTTTGTGTCGTCTTATTTTAATGAAAAAATGGAACTATCTGTTTTGGGGAAAAATGTAGGAGTGTACTCCAAAACCCAAGCACAAGAAATTATTCAATCTTTTTTCTCGACGAATACACCTCAATCGTTTAATATCTCCCACAAGGGTATTAAAGAAAATTCGGGCTTTGCCATTGGCATACTCACGACTGTGAGTAATAAAAAGTACAGGGTATATATTTTGCTACGCAATACTAACGAGAAATCCCTTATTCATCAGCTAAGAATTGACGAAACAAATGATTAACAACCTATCTCTTTTAATAAAGGAATGGTTTTCGGAGGATATTGGCGACGGAGACCATTCTTCTTTTTCCTGCATTCCAGAAAATGCCATAGGAACCTCCGTATTGCTTGTTAAAGAACCTGGTATTATCGCTGGTGTTGAAATAGCGAAACAGGTATTTGCTCATTTTGACGATACACTGCAAGTAACGGTGTATATACAAGATGGAACGTCTGTACTTCCTGGGGATATTGTTTTTAGAGTGCGAGGGAAAATTCGTTCGTTGCTGCAAACAGAACGTTTGATGCTCAATATAATGCAGCGAATGAGCGGTGTTGCTACCGTTACGCATACTTATTCAAATGCCTTAAATGGTTTACATACAAAGGTGTTGGATACGCGAAAAACTACGCCAGGTTTACGCATGCTTGAGAAGATGGCTGTGAAAATTGGAGGAGGTCAAAACCATCGTTTTGGTTTGTATGATATGATTATGCTAAAAGATAATCATGTGGATTTTGCAGGAGGCATCTCAAATGCCATTGTATCTGCACAGCAATATTGTAAGGCTAATCAAAAAGACTTGAAAATTGAGATTGAAGTACGGAATTTTGACGAGCTAGAACAAGTATTGCAAGTAGGAGGAGTTCAGCGTATTATGTTGGATAATTTTACGGTAGAAAACACTCGAAAAGCCGTTGAGATAATAAACGGTCGCTTTGAAACAGAATCTTCTGGAGGTATTACTTTAGACACCTTGCGTGATTATGCTGCTTGTGGAGTTGATTATATTTCAGTTGGAGCACTTACGCACTCCGTTAAATCGCTTGATTTAAGCTTCAAAGCAGAGTAAATATATTTTCTTTTTTATTAATACTGCTCGTTTTCGCTAGGAAAGTTGCCTTCTTTTACGTCTGAGATATATTGCGTTAGAGCGTTGCTGATAGAGGTATGCAAGTCAGCATATCTACGCAAAAAACGGGGAGAGAATCCTTTGTTGATGCCTAACATGTCGTGCATTACAAGTACTTGACCATCTACTTTGTTTCCAGCACCAATTCCTATTACGGGGATTTCTAAGGTTTTGGCTACTTTTTCCGCCAATTTTGCAGGTATTTTTTCCAATACAATGGCAAAACAACCTGCTTTTTCTAATGCAATAGCATCTTCTATCAGCTTATTTGCTTCCGATTCTTCTTTTGCACGAACAGAATAAGTCCCGTATTTATTGATAGACTGAGGCATTAATCCAAGATGCCCCATTACTGGAATACCTGTGGAAAGAATACGTGTAAGTGATTCTAAAATTTCCTGCCCACCTTCAATTTTCAAACAGTCAGCACCTGTTTCTTTCATAATACGAATAGCTGAAGCGACAGCCTCTTTGGAATTGCCTTGATATGAACCGAAAGGCATATCTACCACGACTAAAGCTCTGTTGACAGCTTTGGTAACAGCGGTTGCCAAAAATATCATATCGTTTAATGTAATAGGTAGGGTAGTTACGTTCCCACATATCACATTAGAGGCAGAGTCGCCCACCAAAATCACATCCATATTTGCCTGATCTACAATACTTGCCATCGAATAATCATAGGCAGTAAGCATGGATATTTTTTCTCCTCTCGATTTCATTTCTGTTAATCGATGTGTAGTAACTTTTCTTAAATCATTATTGTGTACCGACATACTATTCTGTATTTGTTATGCAAAGCTTGCAAATTTACGAATTTATTCTTATTAAAAACAATTTGATTAAAAAATTCTTAAAACCCATTGCTCGTTACAAATTTCATTACTATCTTTACATAAAATTACAAACCTATAAACACGAAACTTATGTCAGAAGAAGATTTAATAGAATTTGACGATGATGATGCTATCTCATTTATTCTAAACTACTTACCTGCTGAGGAAAAAGCTATCTTTACGGAAGATGATGTTCAATATTTGTTGGATGTTATTTACGAGTTTTACGATAAAAAAGGTCTATTGCACGATGATGTTGTAGAGGAGGTTGAGATTGACGAAGAAGAACTTTCTGCCTTTATTATGAAATGTGCTAAAGCAGATCAAATGCCTAATTTTACGCCAGAAAATATTCAATTATTGCTAGATGCCGAATACGAATATTCAAAATCTATCGGTTTGTTTAAAGAATAAGAGTGTTTTTTATTCATGAATAAGTTTGCTTATCATATAGTGTTTATTGTAGTACGCTTATTTGCTTTACTACCTTTTTTTGTGTTGTATTTTTTGTCTGATATACTCTATGTAATTGTATATAAGCTAATTGGCTATAGAAAAAAAGTAGTACGCAAGAATCTTAAACATTCTTTTCCTTCTTTTTCGCAACAACAATTACTGAAGATTGAGAAAGAGTTTTATCATCATTTTTGTGA
>JAGNUZ010000154.1 GCA_017986765.1 Paludibacteraceae bacterium
GTAATAACGTTACCATATTTATCCACCTCTATATCCACTACAATGACACCTTGTTCATTGCTGTTGTAGTTAGGTAGCGGAATTTTTCCTAAAATACTTCTTCCCGAAAGGCTAAACGAGGGATTGTTTCCTCTTCCAGCTCCATCACTATTTACGCCATCAACTGCACCAAAAGGATTTCCTTGATTGCCTGCATTGGTTGATGAACCTTGACCTTGAGAGTTATTGTCCGAATTAGCACCAGCACCGCCAAAGGCACTCTGACCAGCAGAGCTTGCCCGTTGAATTTTTTCAGCTTGTTTTTTACGTTCTGCTTCGAGGCGTTTTTGTTCCTCTATTTTCTTTTGCTCTTCTATTTTTTTTTGTTCAGCAATCAGTCGCTTTTGTTCGTTTTCTTTGCGTTTAGCTTCTTCTTGTTTTTTCTTTGCTTCGGCCATAGCCAAAGATTCTTCTATGTTTTGTGTTTCCAAGGATTCTTCACTTAAACTTGGTTGAGAAGCAACAGGAGGTGGAGGGGTAAGGTCTTCTAATTGTTCTTGAATTTCGCTCTGTGAGGTAGGCTCAAACAAGCCAGAACCTTCTTCAGTGAGCCCAAAATTGACTGTTAATCCTTCTTCTTCAGTTGAAATTTCTTGCGACAATACGACAAATAGTAATATTAGTAAGAGAATACCATGGAACAGTATTGTGCCGATTAATCCTTTAATTTTACTATTATTTTCTTTTTTCACGTATGGATGTTTCTTAACTAGATGAATAATCTATGTGCTATTTTTTTACAGGTCTGGTCGCTATTACCAGTCTAAATTTATTTTCATTGGCTACATTGAGTACCCGTACGATTTCTCTGTGAGGAACAGATTCGTCAGCATAAAGTGCTACGTACATATCTGGTTCAGCCAATACTACCGATTGCAAATAGGGTTCGATTTCCGAGAAATCAACAGCACGTTCTTTTTGTTTGCCTGTAGCGATGTAGTAATTAATATTTTCATCAATAATAACACGCGTAATCGGTTTGGCAGCAGTTTGGTTATTGCTTTGTGGCAATAAGATTTTAATAGCACTAGGTGCAACTACTGTAGAAGTTATCATGAAAAAGATAAGCAATAAAAACACCAAATCTGTCATGGATGACATGCTGAATGATGCACTTACTTTATTCCGTTTTTTTAATGCCATGTTGGTTTATGTATTTGATGGAGTTCTTAACTGATATCATTAAAATTTAAATAGGCTCATTCAATAAGTCCATAAATTCCATCGTGCGTAATTCCATTTTCTGTACTACAGAATCCAATCTTGAAACTAAATAATTGTAAGCAAAATAAGCTAAAATACCCACAATTAAACCTGCTACCGTCGTAACCATTGCGGTGTAAATACCTTGAGATAGAATCTGAACATCTACATTGCTACCTGCTGCTGCCATATCAAAAAAGGCACGAACCATTCCCATTACAGTTCCCAAAAATCCTAACATAGGAGCGCCACCTGATATAGTTGCGAGCATTGCAAACCCTTTTTCTAATTTATTGGTTTCAATATTCCCCACATTTTCTATGGCTACTAACACATCATTCATGGGTTTTCCCAAACGAGAAATACCTTTTTCTATCATACGAGCAGAAGGCGTATCGTTTTGCTGGCATAGTTTGGTTGCCGATTCAATTTTCCCCTCCATGATATAATCTTTAATGCGATTCATAAAGGTTTTATCCTCTTCCGAAGCTTTGCGAATAACAATCATTCTTTCAATAAAAATATAAATAGCCACGAATGATAATAATATAATCGGAATCATTATCCACCCACCTTTTAGCGACATTTCAAATAGGTTCATTTCTGCAACAGGAGGTGTATTTGCAGCTATTTCTTCGGTAGTAGTTCCAACAGTGTTAACAACTTGTAGCAGAATACTGGTTAGGTTCATTGTGTTGTGGTGTTTTAATCGTTAGTAGTTTTTATTGCAACAGATTTTTGTAATATTTGATTGTTTTTTCTAATCCTAAATATAGAGCATCTGAAATGAGTGCATGACCAATTGACACCTCTTTTAGATTAGGAATATTTTGGTAAAAATACTGTAAGTTTTCCAAATTGAGGTCGTGTCCAGCATTTAAGTCTAAGCCATTTTTATTCGCCACTTCCGCTGCTTTAATAAAAGGAGCAATGGCATTTTTTTTGTTTAGCACAAAATCGTGTGCATACGGACCAGTATAAAATTCCACACGCTCAGCTCCTGTTTTGGCAGCATATTCTGAGTGAAGGGGATTGGTTCCTACAAAAATAGATGTTCTAATACCTTCTTTTTTTAGTGTTGCCACAATGTCAGTTAAAAATTGCAGATACTCAACAGTATTCCATCCTTCGCTTGATGTAAGAGCTTCTGGTGGGTCTGGTACAAGGGTTACCTGTGCGGGTTTTACTTGCAATACTAAATCCATAAACGATTGTTGTGGATAGCCTTCTATATTAAATTCCGTAGTCAAAACAGGTTTTAAATCCAACACATCGCTGTAGCGAATATGACGTTCATCAGGTCGTGGATGCACCGTAATACCTTGTGCTCCAAAACGCTCGCAATCTAGTGCTACTTGCAATAGATTTGGCATGTTTCCACCACGAGAGTTGCGTATAGTGGCTACTTTGTTAATATTTACACTCAGTTTTGTCATTATTAGTAATATGTATCAAAAATTGATTTATTTTTGCTGTTAATTGAAAACAAATGCGTTATTTTGCATTCTACTCTATGTATTAACGCACAAATTTACAATTTTATTGCAGAAATACATACTGTTAATATATAAAAAAATGAAAATCACTGCATAATGAAAGTTATTATACTTGGAAATATTGATAAAGTTGATTTTTTTGCTGCTTGCAACGAATTAGTTCAGGCATTAGAAAGGCACCAAGTAGAGATTATATTGGGTGAAACCGAATATAATTACCTGTATGAACACCAACAATACGTTCCCGCCAATGCTGCTATTTTGTGTGCTAGCGATATTGTGCATGCTGATTTAGCCTTTAGTTTAGGCGGTGATGGAACGTTTTTAACCTCTGCTTCTATAATCAAACAGTACGATATTCCGATTATGGGAATCAATATGGGGCGTTTAGGATTTTTGGCTGATGTACCTAATAATTCCATTTCCGAAACCATTGATGAGATTTTTGCACAAGGGTATAAAATTGAAACTCGCACATTGTTGCAATTGACAACTGCCAATAACGACCTTTCTCTCGATCATATCGCCTTAAATGAGATTGCAGTCTTGAAATTAGATTCCTCTTCGATGATTATTATTCATGCCACGGTAAATAAAGAATATTTGTGTTCATATCAGGCAGATGGATTGATAGTTTCTACGCCAACAGGCTCTACAGCTTACGCTTTAAGTGTAGGCGCATCTATTCTCGACCCCGATAATAAAAGTTTCATTCTCGCTCAATTAGCTCTGCATAGCATAAATTTACATCCATTTATT
>JAGNUZ010000155.1 GCA_017986765.1 Paludibacteraceae bacterium
CTATGAATATAAGCATTGCCTTTTTGCCACCAACCTTTTCTTCCATTATCTGGGAAAAAGGGATCAAATAAATCCATTCTATTCTTAACGACACTTCCAGTGTCAACAAGACCAATTGCAACAAAATAATGAAAAAAAAATGTTTTTGTTGTAAATCTATTTTTTCACAAAAGCATCATTAAATTTAGCTAGACCATAGCCTAATAAATTTAAAATTTCATAATTCTCATATTTATTATCTTTCTGCTCTTCCATATTTTAGCCACTATTTACAATAAAGCTATCTGTTTGTTTATAAAGTGTACTAGAATCTATTCAGGAGCAAAATAAATGCTACTCTTTTGTTTACAAATCCTTTATGCAAAATTACATTTTTATTTTTGATATGTAAGCTTTTGATAAACATATTATTCTTAATCGCAATTCTGAAAGTAAAAGCAAGAAACTATTTTCAGCAAAAAAAAATACAGATTATACACAAGGCATAATCTGTATTTATAATTTTCATTGAAATAAGACTAAATTAATCTAATTTCAACGATGCCATTACAGCATTTATTTTTTCATCAGCAGCTTGGTTTGCTTTCGCATAATCTGATCTATCTTTCAATTCGCCACGTACTTCGATGTAAAATTTAATTTTTGGTTCAGTTCCTGAAGGACGCACAGATATTTTAGTGCCATCAGCGGTAAAGAACTGCAATACATTCGATGATTCGGGCATATCCATTTCGGTAGTAGCACCTGCAAAAACATCAATTGCACGCAATGTATCGTAATCTTTAATCAGTGTTACATTCGAACCTGCTATTGATTTAGGAGGTGTGCTACGCAATTCGGACATGATTCTTTTAATCTCATCAGCACCTGTTTTTCCTTTTTTCACTACAGAAATCCCTTTTTCTTTCGAGAAACCAAATTCTAAATAAATATCTTGAATCAGTTCAAACAATGATTTGCCATTGTCTTTTGCCCAAGCCGTTATTTCTGCCATCAGCGTACAGGCAGATACAGCATCCTTATCGCGCACAAAATCTTGTGCAAGAAAACCATAACTTTCTTCGCCACCACCAATGTATTTTAGTTTACCTTCGTTTTCACGAATTACAGCAGCTATCCATTTGAATCCTGTGTAACAATCGAAATATTGAAGTTTGAACTTTTTAGCAATATCAACAATTAATTCTGTTGTAACAATGGTTTTTACAATGTATTGTTTGCCATCTAACTTACCCAATTCTTGCCATCTACGTACAATATAATAGATAAACAACAAAGCGGTTTGATTGCCATTTACCAACACAAATTTACCTGTATTGTCTTTTACAGCGATACCTAAGCGGTCACCATCGGGGTCAGAAGCCATTACCAAATCAGCATCTACTTCTGCACCTTTTTCTACAGCCATTTTAAGTGCAGCAGGTTCTTCTGGGTTAGGAGAATATACAGTTGGGAAATCGCCACTCACCACATCTTGTTCAGGTACATTGATTATATTCGTAAAGCCATATGCCTTGAGTGCAGCTGGCACCAAACGAACAGTTGTACCATGAATCGGTGTATATACAATTTTCATGTCGCTGTTTCTCTTAATAGATTCAGGCGAAAGAGAAATTGTTTTGATTTGCTCCAAATAGATAGCATCTATTTCCTTGCCAATAATTTCTATCAAGGCAGGATTGCCTTCAAATTTAATAGTATCTACGGATTTAATGGCATTTACTTCTCTTATAATATTGTTGTCATGCGGTGCTAATACTTGTGCTCCATCGTTCCAATAAGCTTTATACCCATTGTATTCTTTGGGATTGTGGCTAGCTGTAATCATCGCACCACTTTGGCAACCAAAATGACGAATAGCAAACGATACCTCGGGTGTTGGTCTTAAGTCTTCAAACAAATACACTTTAATGCCATTTGCAGAAAAAATATTGGCAGCCGTTTCGGCAAACATGCGACTATTATTACGACAATCGTAGCCCAAAACCACCTTAATAGCAGTTTGTTTACCAAATTCTTTAATTAAGTAATTGGCTAATCCTTGGGTAGCTGCTCCCATGGTATATATATTCATACGGTTGGTGCCTGCACCCATAATACCTCGCAAGCCACCTGTACCAAATTCTAAATCTTTGTAAAAAGACTCGATTAATTCAGTCGTGTCGCTATTATCAAGCATCGCTCGAACCTGTTTTTGGGTATTTTCATCGTAATTTCCGTCAAGCCATTGTTGAGCTTTGGCTCGAACTTCCAAAAGTAATTTATCTTCCATTATTCTTTAATTAAAAATTCAGGCAAAAATACGTTTTTTTTTCAAAACTAATAGACCAAAGGTGAAAAAAATGTGAAAAAACCAGTATCAATCATTTTTCGGGACAAAATACTTTTGTTTTAAAAATAAATACCTATCTTTGCAAGTAATTTATTTGTTTTAGCAATGAAAACATATCTAACCGTCATTCTATCAGTAAGTGTCCTCGTGGTCAGAGCCAATAGGTGAGATGGTTATATGTGTATTTTTCGATATGGATGAAGCCTTCTCACTAACGTGTGATAGGCTTTTTTTATTTACAATAAGTGTATAACAAAATAGAAATAAGATGAAAAAACAACTTCGTAGTGCCGCAAGCACCCAAGGAAGAAGAATGGCTGGAGCCAGAGCTTTATGGAGAGCCAATGGTATGCAAGAGAACCAAATGGGTAAACCAATTATTGCTGTAGTGAACTCTTTTACTCAATTTGTACCAGGACACGTTCATTTACATCATATAGGACAATTAGTTAAACAAGAAATTGAAAAACTAGGTTGCTTTGCTGCCGAATTTAATACAATTGCTATTGATGATGGTATAGCCATGGGGCACGATGGTATGTTGTACTCCCTACCAAGCCGCGATTTGATTGCAGATAGCGTTGAATATATGGTAAATGCACACAAGGCTGATGCGATGATTTGCATTAGCAACTGCGATAAAATTACCCCTGGTATGTTAATGGCTGCTATGCGGTTGAACATTCCGACTGTATTTGTTTCTGGCGGTCCGATGGAAGCTGGCAAACTTGACAATAAACAACTGGATTTGATTGACGCTATGATTCAATCAGCCGACCCAGCTGTGTCCGACGATGAGGTTGCTCGTATTGAGCGTGCCGCTTGTCCTACTTGTGGTTCGTGTTCGGGTATGTTTACCGCCAACTCTATGAACTGCTTAAACGAGGCTATCGGCTTAGCACTTCCCGGAAACGGAACAATTGTAGCTACGCATGCCAATAGAAAGAATCTATTTATAGAGGCTGCCAAAGTAATTGTAGATAATACCTATAAGTATTATGCAAACGGTGATGATAGTGTGCTACCCCGCTCCATAGCCACACGTGAGGCTTTTCTTAACGCCATGGTATTGGATGTGGCAATGGGAGGTTCAACCAACACTATTCTACACACATTAGCCATAGCGTACGAAGGAGAAGTTCCTTTTA
>JAGNUZ010000040.1 GCA_017986765.1 Paludibacteraceae bacterium
TACTTCTGTAGGTATATATGCTTTTTTAGGAACATATAACAGTACTTCGCAATCATACACATTTGCCTCTATGACAGACTATATGCGTATGGTGCTACAAAACGAAGGCAACAATATTGCTGATTTAAATGATTTTGTACTGATACCTGTAAACCCAATTACAAACTCAAGCGGTACGATTACGGGTTTAAAAAACTTGTATTCGCCCACTGGAGTGAGATTAAGAAGTGGTAGCAATACAATATCGCCTATGCGTATCGAAATAACGCACAGTCAGTTTTAAATAGTAAAAAATGATAGAACGAAGGAGAGGGAATTAACAGTGTTAATTCCCTCTCCTTTTATAAGTATGTAAACTTACTTATTCTTTTCTACGCATTTGCTATTTCGGCTAATGCCATGTTTAAAATAGTAGTATCATCTAGCGTAACAACGCCTCCATCTGGACCCTCCTCTATATGTACACCTACGGCTTTTCCTTTGTCAAAATTATGTCCTCCAAAATAATTTCTCACTGTCTCTTCAGTAAGATTTAAGGTCTGTGCAATTTTCTTGATTGTGCCATCAGGTAAACTGTCTTTTACGTGTCGCAACTCATTAAATGTCATCGTCTTCTCCATAATTTCACAGTATTAAATTAATAAATAAATGATTGTCTTTTAAAGTTGCAATAAATATACTATTATTTTATTAATGAAAAAAATAATTTGACGAAAAATTAAATCATTCTAGAAAAATTAGAGGCAAAAAGAAAAATAAAGAAAAATATTACAGCTAAGAAAAGAAAAATAACAGATATATCTCTCAAGGAATATACTACCAAATATCGACTATTGCTCTTGTGGGTCTTGTGCACATATTGTGGCATCACTCTTGTTAGAAATTGGTAGAAAACAAAAGATCCATACCCTATTAACCCACCAAGCAGAGCGCCCACAATGACATCTAAAGGAAAATGAACGCCTAAATATATGCGAGAATAGGACAAAAGGATTGCCCAAAAAAGTACAACACCAACATATAGATAGCGCCTAAATAGCAATGATGTAAAAATAGCAAAGGCAAAAGTGTTAGCAGCGTGAGAGGAAACAAAACCATAGGCTCCTCCCCTATAGCCGTTCACTGTATGAATGTAGGGCATGAGGCTCACATCGTGCGTGGGACGAAACCGTTCGACCAAGGGTTTGAGGACGGAAGATGCAAGTTGATCGGCAAGCAAAATGGAAAGGAAAAGAGCGATTAATATAAGTAAAGATTCTTTCCGTTTAGTTCGGAGTATGACAAATAAGACTGAAAGATACAGAGGCAACCATACTAAGGTAGAAGTCGTAATCCACATAAATCCATCAAAAAAAGGACTATTCCAGCTATTAATTTGCAAAAGTAACTGAGCATCCCACTGTAAAATGGATTCGAAAATAGAAGTAGCTGCCTTATTATAATCCATAAATTTTAAATTTTTTCGATGGTAGACAAAGGCAACCAACCTTTATTACCATCTTCGGTTTCTATTTGAGCCCAAGAGCCTAATTGGTGTTTAATGCTTACTTTTGTTCCCTCGTGTATGATAAACAAGTCGCTACTCTGCTCATCAGGCGAACTTTTAATCGTTACTGTAGAGAGGGAAATAATGGCCTCTTTTTTGTTTTCTATTTGTTGCTTTTGCACATACGAAAAAGTAAAGAATAATATTGAAGCTATTAACATAATTGCTGCTGAAAAAAAAGCGGTTTTGCGTAACCAAGTTAAGCTAGCTAACATATACAGCAATAGCAAACCCAACGAACATACAAACAAAATCATGCTCCAAATAGCCCAAATATTCGTATGTGTTTGGTATATAAGTGAGTCAAACCATTGTTCAAAGATATTCTTTGGGTTCGCTTCTATTTTATCAAGCGTTTTGGCTCGTGCCAATGCAAGATTATATTGAACATCGGTATTTTGAGGATCAAGGCGTAATGCTCGTTCGTAATTCAGGATAGAAGGAGCGATACGGTTTTGACGGTAATAAGCATTTCCTAAATTATAATACAAACTGCTTGATTCATATCCACTGCTTACAATCCCCTCGTACGCTTGCACGGCTTCATCGTACTGATTGGCTATATACAGTTCGTTTGCTCGTTTCATGTCGGCAGTAGTATCTGCAAGTAAAACAGTGGACGAAAGCAACAAACTACTTATCAAAAGCAGGGATTGTATGTAACTGAATGTTATACGTTTACTTAATTTCATTTTCTAGTTTCGTTATTGTTTCTATTGCAAGCTGATACATCCTTTCCATGGCTTGGTCAGTATTCGCTGTAGGCGAATAACGTGCAGACTCGCAGTCGTGTAATACAGAGAGCGTTTCTTGCACCGTACTTTCAGATACCTGTATAGCTAACAATTCGATTTGTACGTTGTCTTTGAGTAAATCTACATTTGACAAAGATAATTTATCTGATAAATAACCCCACAAGGCTTTCATTATCTCTTCGTAAAATGCTTTTTCATCTTTCTTTTGCAAATGATTGTAGGCTAATTTGAATCGTTTATTAGCGACTTGGTTGGCTTTTTTATTTCGGACTAAAAGAACATCTGCATTTTCCTTTAGTTTTTTTTGTAATAATAAAATGAGTAATAAGAATAATAACGAAAAAACAACATAATTTGCCCAAAACCATGCAGTGCCAAATAAGTACGACTTTTTAAGCATTACCAATGTATTATCCGTATCAATAAAGCGAATATCATCGCCTACAACTTTCACTTTTTCTTGTAACAAGAGCGACACAGCCACAGAGCTTTTTGTCGTATCAGTACTCGTGCCATCCACTACTAAGGTATATGTAGGCGTAATAATTGCTTTGTATTGATAAGATTTGGTATCGAAATACGAAAAAGTAGTAGAAGGAATTTCAAACGTACCTGCAAAACGTGGTATCATAATGTACTCAAGTTCTTTTGTTCCAACAGTTCCGCGGCTTGTCGTACTAAATTTATTTTTCACCTTAGGGTCGTACACCTCCATATCTAATGGAAATTTAATAGTAGGATATTGCAACAGCCTTAGATTGCCATTTCCAGATATCGTTATTTTTAGACTAACGGCTTCGTTTACTTGTACAGCTGATTTTGACAATGTAGTTTTCACCGAGAAATCGCCTACAGCACCTAAAAAAGAAGATGATTTTCCATTGTTTGGTAATGCTTTTACACGTATCGTCTCCGTAGGTGTTTTAAGTACTTTTTTCACTTCTTGCATGTTTTCAAAAAGACCGAAAAATCCCCTTGAACGTGTATTTGTTGGAATACGTAGAATCACTTGTACCTCAGATTTATCAATAGATATGTTACCTGCACGCTGAGGATACAATAGGTATTGTTTTAGTACAATTGTATTGTAATTTATACCTTCAAACTTTTCTACAGCAAACTGTCGTTCTTTTGGCAATTCGATTTCTTGTGCAAAAAACCCTTTAAAATCAGGGAATTTTGCATTGGAGATATCCCCGACATCATACCGTGTATAGAGCTTATATGTTACCACTAATGCCTCTTGTTCGTAGACCGATTTTTTAGAGATTGTTTGTCTAACAAACAACTGGTCATCAGCAATATTTCCGTTTGGTGTAGCAACATTAGCTACTGACTGTCCCGACCCTGTAGTCGAAGTTACGGTATTCGTTGACGAGTTTCCTGCTAAAACATTTATTTTTAATACATTAGATGCGTATCGTTGTGAATTGACTGTTATATTGGCCGGCTGAATAAGGTATTCTCCTGACGTTTCTACTGATAAGACGTAGGTGTACGTAAGCATAAATGTAGCACTTGTTTTTCCATTGATAATCTGATAGCTAGAACTACGAGATGTTGATGGACCCATGATAACTGAGAATTGGCTCAAATCAGGTGCGCGAAAATCTTTTGCTTCTTGGTTCACCGTATAGGTAAGCCGAAACTGCTGACCGACAACTACATTTTCTAATGCAGAGGCTGTAAACTTCACCTCATCGTTGGCAAAAGCGGTGGAGGAAACAAGTAAGAGTAAATATGTTAGAAAAAAATAGTGTTTCATTTTCAGTATTAAATAAACGGTGTTCAAACTGTTTGTTTTATTTTCCGTAGTATTGTATGGTTAAATCTCTTATTACCAATCCTTATCCAGCTTGCGTTTCGTAGCATTTATTTGCTGTTGCTGTAATTGCTGTAGAATGGCGGCTTCATCTTGCGAAAAGGAATTTAAAATTTGTTCCGCATTGTCTTTTGATATTTGTTCCGTAGAGGCTGGATCTTTTTCATTATGATTCTTCTCTTCCTCTTCTTTATTTTGATTCTCTGAAGAACTCGACTGTTCTTTTTTCAATAATAATTGTGCCAAAGCTAAATTTTTTCGTGTTTCGTCGTCTTTCGGATTTTTAAGCAACGATTTTTTATAAGCATCTACACTTTCGGCATATTTTTTTTGTTGATACAAAGCATTGCCTAGATTATGATACGATTTTGCGAGATTATTTTTATCCTCTTTAGCCAACACAATGGCTTTTTGATACTCTGAAGCCGCAGCCTCATAGTTTTTTTGTTTGTATAAAGCATTACCCAAGTTATACGTACTTTCGAGTGAATACCTGTCTTTTTCTAAGCCTTTACGGTACGAAACTTCTGCATCTCCGTACTTTTCATTTTCGTACAGCTTATTGCCATCTCGCACAGATTGTTGTACGTTTTGTGCAAAAATACTGACAAATGTAGTTAAAAAAAGCAATAGCAAAGATACTTTCATATATAAATATTTCGTTTATAGTTTACCTAAATAACAGAGTGTTTGAATCCATTTTGGAAACTAAAATAATTTAATTTTGTACAATCGATGATTTTTACGTTCTGACAATAGCAAATCAACAAGCAAAAGCAGCAACGACAACCACGCTAAAATACGAAAATACTCATCGTATCCACTATAAACCTTTGTTTCCATATCTGATTTCGACATAGTATCTAGTTGCAACTTGAGTACACGCAAAGCGGTATTTGTATTATCTACTTGTGTATAGATACCTCCACCTGCTTGTGCAATTTCCTGACACATGGATTCGTTTAATTTGGTAACGACCACATTCCCTTCTTTATCGCGCCAAAAATCATTGGTATCTAAAATAGGAATAGGAGAACCTTGCGGAGTACCTACACCTAAAACATGGGTTTTTATTCCCATATTGAGAGCTTCTTGTGCCATCTCAACGGGTTTATCTTCATGGTTTTCTCCATCTGTAATAACAATAATTGCTCTTTCGGCAGCATTCGCTGGACCGAATAAACGTGTCGCTGATTGAAGTGCTGCACCTATAGCTGTGCCCTGTGTGGGAACAATACCCGTATTGATATTAGATAAAAGCATTTTGGCAGACATCACATCGGTCGTAATGGGCATTTGCACGAAGGCATCTCCCGCAAACACAATAATTCCCACCTTATCATCTTGCAGTTCATCAATCAATCGACTCAACAGTCTTTTGCTGGCTTCCATTCGATTCGGTTGCACATCATTGGCTAACATCGAATTAGACACATCTAACGCAATAATCAACTCCACACCTTGACGTTTAACCGTTTCAGATTTGGTTGCCATTTGTGGTCGAGCTAACATCAATAAAGCAAAGATAAGAGCCATTAACGATAAATAAAACTTTGCTCGTGGACGCCAATGAGACACATTGGGCATGAGTTGCTTTAAGATTGTTTTACTACCTAATTTCGTTAAACGTCTGTTCTTTATTATTAAACTATAGATAAAAAACAGCCATAAAAGCGGTATTAGCAGGAGTAAATATAAGTATTCTGGTTGTGCAAATTTAAAC
The DNA here is from genome assembly GCA_017986765.1 of Paludibacteraceae bacterium. Taxonomy (GTDB): domain Bacteria; phylum Bacteroidota; class Bacteroidia; order Bacteroidales; family Paludibacteraceae; genus JAAYPI01. Next base: position 5,847 of record JAGNUZ010000040.1, read on the forward strand.
ATAATTCAATTTTCGATTACGGAATAGATTTTAGAATTGTGTTCTTTAAGAAAACCTCTGTGAGTAAAAAAACACATGCCAACAAAGCAAAGATAAAATACAACTCTTCTTTCTTAGAAAACTCTTTTACGTCTATTCTTGTTTTTTCCATGGTATCAATTTCTTGGTAAATGGAACGCAGGCTATTATTATCAGTCGCTCTAAAATACCGTCCGCCTGTAAGCGTTGCCATACTTTCAAGTCCTGAATCATCAATATCCTCATCAATATTTTGATATACAATACCAGTAGGTGTTTGCACAGGATATGGAGCTGTACCGTAGGTACTTATGCCAATGGTATACAATCGAATACCATAAGATTGGGCAATTTCTGCCGCTGTAATCGGTGCAATCTCTCCTCTATTATTTGCACCATCAGTAAGGAGGATAATTACTTTGGAGCTTGCTGGACTATCTTTAATGCGGGTTACCGCCGTAGCAAGTCCATTACCAATGGCTGTGCCATCCTCAATCATGCCCGTTTGTAAGCCTAACAAGAAATTAATAAGCTCTTTGTGGTTAATCGTCAGCGGACATTGCGTAAATGCTTGACCAGAAAATGCTACCAAACCAATATTATCATTCTCTCTACCCGAAATAAACTCAACCGCCACATTTTTGGCTGCCTCTAAACGGTTAGGGCGTAAATCTTCGGCCAACATACTTCCCGAAATATCCATCACCATCATGATATCAATGCCTTCTGTTTTTTCATTTTTCCAACTATCGCTTTTTTGTGGCTGTGCTAGTACGAGTATTAGGCTAGCCAACGATAAGCATCTCAACACAAAAGGAGCATGACGCAAATACAATCTGAGAGTTTTGGGTGCTTTTGCCAACACTTTAGTAGAAGGAAACTGAATTTCAGGTGTAAGTGTTTTGCGTTTCCAAGTGTACCATAGGATATATGGTATAAGCAATAACAATAAAAACAAGATGTAAGGATGTACAAATACCATACTATTCTACTTTTTTAGTTTCATTGTGAACTACAGGTTCTATCTCTTCTTTTGTTTTTTCAACAATAAAATAACTATTTACCATACTGACATCATTGTCTGATTGAAGAGGTATGTATTTGGCAAATTTCACAACATCAGATAAGTGCAATAAGGTGTGCAAAGTATCTTTTACGACAAGTAAATCAGGCGTATGTACTACCATTTGCATAATTTCATCCGTCGTCATTTCTGGTGCTGATATTTGAAAGCGAGCCTCAAGGTATTCGCGCAACACATCAGACAGTTGACTATAATATTCCTTTACGTTGTCCGTTTGTCCTAATTTTTCTTCTTTTATTTTGTTCAATTTTTCTATTGCCACAATGTGAGGAGGAATGTGTACTTCTTTCACCGTTTGTAAAACAGGAATTTTCTTTTTAAACACATATTTAACAAGTACAAATACAATACCTGCAACAAGAGCGAGTACTAGCAAGGCAATACCCACCCACATAAAGAGCATTTTCCAACTAAAAGGCACTTCCATAATGGATTTGATATCCGACAAGGTATCTGTATCAGGATTTACATTCAGTGCACGCACTTCAAACGGCAAAGCTGAAGTTTGGTATGTCTGACTTTCTGTAGAAAAATATAGGGCTGGAATACGGTAATTACCTGGCTCAAAAGAAGTGATGCAGATATGGTATGTTAATTGCTGTGTGGTATTTGTGAGCACAGTATCAATCCTGCTAACATACACAATATCAACACCTTGAACGATAGTATCGGCAAATTGAGGCAACTGTAATACCTCATTTACAGGTTTAGAAATTTGTATCTGCACATTCACCTGATCGCCCATAACAAAGCTGGTTGAATCAAGTTGTGCATTCACCACCACCCCATTCGCAGAAGCAAAATGAGTACAAGTAAGTACAAATAATAGATAAATAATAGATTGTTTCATTATCCTACACTACGTTCTAATTCGGAATAAATTTAATAAGGATTTTACATAATCCTCCTCTGTATTAATCGATACATTATCTACTCTACAGCGATTAAATAATTGAGACAAATAGTATTGTTGTTTTTTCCAAGCCACATTGTACATATTACGCACTTCTTTACTCGAAGAATCTACAACAAGCTCTTGGTCAGTTTCGGCATCTCGCACTTTTAACAAACCAACATTTGGCAACTCTTGTTCTCTTCTATCATAAATTTGCAACGCCACCAAATCATTCTTTTTATTTGCAATAAGAAGGGCTTTCTCAAAATCCTTATCATCGACAAAATCAGACAGAATAAAAGCTGTACAGTGTTTTTTTATTACATTGGTAAAATACTGCAACGCCATACCAATATCCGTTTTTCTACTTTTGGGACGTAAATCTATCAACTCCCTGATGATGTGCAAAATATGTTTTTTCCCTTTTTGAGGAGAAATAAATTTTTCAATCCTGTCTGAAAAGAAAATAACACCAATTTTATCATTATTCTGAATGGCAGAAAATGCAAGTGTTGCAGCAACTTCGGTGATAATATTTTTTTTCGTTTTTTCTACAGAACCAAAATCCCTACTTCCCGATACATCAATAAGTAACATCACGGTTAATTCGCGTTCCTCTTCAAATACTTTAATATAAGGATGGTTAAAACGTGCCGTTACATTCCAGTCGATGCTACGAATATCATCTCCATACTGATACTCCCTTACTTCCGAAAAAGCCATACCCCTACCCTTAAAAGCGGTATGGTACTGCCCTGCAAAAATATTTTGAGACAATCCTTTCGTCTTTATCTCAACTTGTCGTACTCGTTTTATAACATCACTGGTTTCCATATATATCTATTTGAAAATCAAGGTACTTCAACCGCATTTAGGATTTCGCTAATGATATCTTCGGAAGTCATATTGTTAGCTTCAGCTTCATAACTCAATCCAATTCTATGACGCAATACATCGTAACAAATAGCCCTCACATCTTCCGGCACTACATAGCCACGGTGTTTGATAAACGCATACGAACGAGATGCCAAGGCTAAATTAATAGAAGCCCGAGGCGATGCTCCAAAAGAAATCATCTCTTTCAATTTTGGCAGTCCGTATTCTTCTGGAAAACGTGTAGCAAAAACGATATCTAATATATATTTTTCTATTTTTTCATCAATGTAAATTTCACGTACAATATTACGTGCATCTATCACCTCTTGTATGTTCAATACAGGCGTAATGGATTTTTGCTCATTACCAATATTTTGACGAATAATTAATCTCTCTTCTTCTTTTTTCGGATAAGAAACAATTACTTTCAACATAAATCTATCAACCTGAGCCTCAGGCAAAGGATATGTACCTTCTTGTTCAATAGGATTTTGCGTAGCTAATACCAAAAATGGTGCGGGTAATTTGTGCGTCGTTTCTGCCAAGGTAACCTGTTTCTCTTGCATGGCTTCGAGCAGGGCACTTTGTACTTTTGCAGGAGCACGGTTAATTTCGTCTGCCAAAATAAAGTTGGCAAAAATAGGTCCTTTTTTTACGACAAACTCTTCTTTCTTTTGGCTATATATCATTGTTCCTACTACATCAGCAGGCAACAAATCGGGTGTAAACTGGATACGGCTATACGAAGCTTCAATTAACTGAGCCAATGTTTTTATAGCTAATGTTTTGGCTAATCCAGGAACACCTTCGAGCAATATATGTCCATCGGACAGTAAGCCTATTAACAGGGATTCAATTAAATGCTTTTGCCCAACAATAGTTCTATTCATGCCCATCGTTAGCACATCAATAAAAGCACTTTTTTTCTCAATTCGGGCATTTAATTCTCTAATATCAACTACTTCACTCATATAAATTATTGTTTTAGAATACGATGACGAAATTACATTTTTCTTTAGAAAAACTGTTTTAAAACGCTGTTAAAAACATTGATAAATTGTTAAAACAAAAAGCCACACATGCTTAGAGTGTGACTTTTCTGTACAGGTAGTAAAAAATTTTACTTGTAGAACTGCGCTAGATCGAGGGCTTTCCGTATACACTCCTCATCGTTTGGATTTATTAGCGAGGGATCCATATCGGGTATGGCAAGCTTCATTCCAGATTGCACATCATTGGGCGTATTTAATTGAAAGCGATTGGCGTCATAAATATACACCCAAAATGCTTTGTGACCATATGCTTTATACGCTATCCACGTAAGACGACTACCTTCGTTTACGGTGATGTATTCTTTTATTGGTGCTTGTTGGGCTATAGCTGATGAATAGACTTGCTCCTCAATAATTGGTTCTATGTCTGCTATTGCTACCGTATCTTCAATAAGCTCAACAATTGGTTCCTCAACGGGCTGAATTTCGAGTATAAATGCATTTTCGTCAACAAGCTTTTGCTCTGATGGATTGAAATGAGCATCTACATTTTCCCATAATTGATGGGTAAATGCATAAATTTCTGTTTTATAAAAATACGTGGCTACGAGAATCAATATATGAAAAACAACCAAAATAGTAACTGGGACTACTCCTTTTATAAGTTTCTTGCGTTTAGGTTTTTCTTGTATTGTTGCGGATGTTGATTCATCTTCTTTTTCAGTAGCAGGTGCAATAGGCTCTCTTTCATTCTTAGTAGATAATTCTTCTTTATTTTGAGAAGCCGTTGTTTCGTTAGCAACCGCGATATTCTCTTGGACTATTTGCTCTGTCGGCTCAGTCGTATTCAATGGAATACTCACCGTTTCTAAATGAGCATATGGTTTATTTACTTTTTCTTTCAGCTCAGAGTCAGGGGTAAAGGTAAGCTTGTTGTGTGCGGCTATAAAAATGGGTTCGCCCGTAGTTA
>JAGNUZ010000156.1 GCA_017986765.1 Paludibacteraceae bacterium
GTATCGGTAATTTGTATTTAGAACGAGAAGAGTTTAGTTTGGCTCTACGCTACTACCTCGCCTCTTTTGAACTAGACAGTACAACAGAAAACATCCAGCTATTAGTCGCTATGGCGTATTATGGACTGAAAGATTACACCTTATCTAACAGCTATTTACAAGACGCTTTAAGCACAAATGAAAATGCCTTGACGCTATTTTTAGAAATTTATCCAGATGCACTTGACAATATTTCATTAACAAACAACCACAAACAATGAGAAAAATACTTGGATTAGCCGTATTGATGCTTTTTGCAACAAACACCCTTTGGGCGAATGTGTCCACAGATAGCATTCAGGTAAAAAACCCGACCCTCATCCAAACAGTAGAAAAATGGTATGAGCAAAACATGAATTATTATACCATCACGGCATTAATGACCATCGAAAGTTCATTTATCCCTTTCCCATCGGAAATTGTCATTCCACCCGCAGCCTACATTGCCAGCAAAGAAGATAGCCCATTGAACATCGTATTAGTGGTAGTATTTGGCACATTAGGAGCTATACTTGGTGCATTAATAAACTATTATTTAGCCAAATGGCTCGGTCGCAAAGTTATTTATTCTTTAGTAGCAACGAAACTCGGTGGCTGGCTCTTGTTAAGTCCTGAGAAAGTAGAAAAAGCCGAACATTATTTTAACAAAAATGGCAGCATATCTACCTTTATTGGACGACTAATTCCAGGCATTCGCCAACTCATCTCCATACCAGCAGGACTAGCCAAAATGAACCTATTTAGCTTTATACTCTACACCACACTTGGTGCAGGAATTTGGAACATAGTACTCGCAGTAATAGGATACGCAGCACACGGTCAGCAAGATTTAATCGAAGAGTATAGCCACGAATTATCTATTCTAATTGTATTGCTAGGTGGAGTATTTGTATTATTTTTGGCATTAAAATTACTAAGAAAAAGACTTGCAAAAAAAGTGGCATAAATAACCTTCGTTATTTTTAGCTATACGGAAACAGAGAGATAAACCGCTTTCGAAAGATTACATAAGACAACAAAAGACATGAAACAATACGGAATCATAGGAAATCCATTGCACCACTCCTATTCAAAAGTGTACTTCAACGAAAAATTTCAAGAGTTTGACATAGATTCTCACTACGAAAATTTTCAACTACCTACAATAGAAACATTTCCGAACATCGTAGCAGAAAATCCAAAACTATGCGGGTTGAATGTTACCATTCCGTACAAAGAACAAGTAATGCGTTTTTTAGACGAAATAGACGATGATGCCAAAAACATTGGTGCAGTAAACGTGGTTAAAATAACTCACAAGGAGGGAAAACAATATCTTAAAGGGTTCAATTCAGACTGGTACGGATTTGCACAATCGCTCAAGCCCTTATTAAAACCGCATCATACAAAGGCTCTCATACTCGGTACAGGAGGTGCATCAAAAGGGATACAGTATGCCCTACAACAACTCAATATCGAAACGCAGTATGTATCGAGAGATGCTAAAAAAGGGTTGACATACGATAAATTGACAAAAGGAATAATACAAGAACACACCATCATTATCAACACGACACCTGTCGGCACTTTTCCTGTCGTAAAACTATGTCCACCTATACCTTATCATTTTTTAACAGATAAACACCTAGTGTACGACCTTATTTACAACCCAATACGAACACTTTTTTTGCAACAAGCTGAAACAAGGGGTGCTACCACGTGCAATGGATGGCAAATGTTTTTAAATCAAGCACATAAAGCCTATCAAATATGGGAAGGAATTGATTTGATACCGACCGAAATAACACCTAAAGTGGGATCGAAAACAGATAAGAAATAAAAAAAACAAGATATAGTTTGGTACTTATTGAACAAAACGAGTACTTTTGTGTAATTTTAATTTAAAAGAAATCATGGGTAATAACTTACTAAAAGGGAAAAGAGGCATTATCTTCGGTGCATTAAACGATATGTCTATTGCATGGAAAGTCGCTGAACGAGTGGTAGAAGAAGGTGCTACAATCACCCTAACCAACACGCCTTTGGCTGTGCGTATGGGAACGACCAACGAGCTTGGCAAAAAACTCAATGCTCAAATAATCCCAGCCGATGCTACTAGTGTAGCCGATTTGGAAAACGTATTTGCTGAATCAGTAAAAATACTAGGTGGGAAAATAGATTTTGTGTTGCATTCTATTGGCATGTCGCCAAATGTACGCAAAGGACGTGCTTACGACGATTTAGACTATGGCATGCTTACTACTACAATGGATATTTCGGCCATTTCTTTTCACAAAATGCTACAAGTAGCTAAAAAAATGGATGCGATTAACGAATACGGTTCTGTTGTTGCCTTGTCTTATATGGCAGCTCAACGTACAGTATGCGGATACAACGATATGGCAGACGCAAAAGCATTGCTCGAATCCATTGCACGAAGTTTTGGTTATATATATGGTCGTGATAAAAAAGTACGTATCAATACTATCTCTCAATCACCAACACCAACTACCGCTGGGAATGGCGTAAAAGGATTAGATGTATTACTTGATTTTGCAGAAAGACTATCGCCACTTGGCAATGCAAATGCAAATGAATGTGCTGACTATTGCGTAATGATGTTTAGCGACCTGACTCGCAAAGTAACGATGCAAAACTTATTGCACGATGGTGGATTCTCTAGCATGAGCATGAGCGAAAGCGTAATAGAACAATACAAAAAAGGACACGAAGATAACGAGTAGTCCAATTGTTCACTGAACCAGAAGGAATATACAGAATATTCTATTTTATGCACAAATAATGGCATAAAAAAAGAGTAGTATCTTCAATAATTAAAAGCACTATTTTGTCCAAAAAACGAGATAGTGCTTTTTTATGCATAAAAATGGAATCTTTTAACCTTAAAAAACACAACATAAGAAAAAAAAATGTATTTTTGTCAAGCATTAACCTTAAATAATTGTATGAAAAGAAAAAATATCACCCTACTAATAAGCGTCTTAGCCCTCACACTAAGCCATTGCACAACAGAGCTTCCTCAACTCCCTGATGAGAACGACTCTGATTTTGTAGAAGACCATACCTTTAACACGGTGGTAGCTATTTCTTACGATAATAATACTGTAATCGTAACCCCAGAAACGGACGACATCACCTCCAGCATTGTAGGTGGCAATATTACAATAGATTCGCGCAAAAAATACGTAGAATACATCCTTACGGGAACCACGGATAATGGTTCGTTTAAACTGTACAGTACGAATAAGTGCAAGGTTACACTCAACAATGTACACATCACCAGCAACAATACACCTGCCATCAACATACAAACCAGCAAAAGTATATTTGTAAATATTGCGAATGATACTGAAAACACATTATCTGATAAAAATCCATATATACTAACGGAATTAGAAGATGCAAAAGGAACATTTTTTA
>JAGNUZ010000157.1 GCA_017986765.1 Paludibacteraceae bacterium
GGATCATTTAAAGCTAGCAAATGTTTTAATAGTACAGGTGCTGAAACTACTTGTCCAGTTACAGCTATCTCTGAAGCTGCATTTGATGCTGCTGTAGTAGCTGCAAACGGAACAATTTCTGCTGATGTAGATTTCTCTGTAATTAACCTTGCAGGTGTTGATGTTACTGCTCAAAATGGTAACTTAGCTGCTGGTGCTTATATCGTGAAGTTGGCTAACGGTGCTGCGAAAGTAGTTACTTTGAAATAAGATAAATTACCCTTATGGGTTATGTAAAAAGAGAACAGCTTGCTGTTCTCTTTTTTGTTATATACGAATTTCTTTATAGGTGTTGTCTTTACTTACATAAATTCTACGACAGTAATACCACTTCCACCTAGTTGTATCTGCTCATCAGTCGCACTTTTTATGCCAGTAACAGTCGCTAAGTATTGACGAATAACATCACGTAATACGCCTGTGCCTGTACCATGCAATATACGTACCTTCGCTACATCGACAATCATGGCATCGTCTATGTAATAGCTTATCGTTTGCACTGCATCATCGGCACGCATGCCTCGTACATCAATCTCTTGTTTGAAATTCAGTTTTCGCTCTCTGATCTCGGTTTGTGTATGTTTGCTAATATAGCTTATTTGGCGTTGTTGTTCTTTTTGTTTTTTATGGCTAATGCGTTCTAGTTGATGTAGGTTTACTTTCGATTTCAGTTGACCGATGGCAATAGTTGCCATTTGCTTATGTATTTCAACGATGGTACCGTTGGTATCTTTCGCTTTTATGCGTACCGCATCGCCTACGACCAATGGTTTAGAATCCACGCTTCCATGCTCTTTTTCTTTTTTTTGTGGAGCTAATTTTTGTATTCGCTGGTCTATTGCATGAAGGTGTGTGTCTTGTTGTAAGTGAGTGTTAAACTCGTGTAATTGTTTACGAGCGAGTTGCGTTAGCTCTTTCTCCGCTTGTGCTTGTCTGATGGCGTGAATTGTATTTTCGACAGTTGCATTGGTCTGTCTTAGTATTTCATTTGCCTCATTTTTAGCTTCTTTCAGTATGAGCTTGCGTTGCTTGGTAATAGATTCGAGTTCACTGCGTAATTGTTCTGCTGTTTCCTCCATCTTTTTCTCTTTCAGGCGGATTTGTTGACGTTTGTTTTCCCAATAGCGTTTGTCTCTAGCAATATCTTGGAGGTTTTTATCATAGTCAATGTGCTCGACACCTACCTTAGTAGTAGCATAGGTAATAATGCTTTCAGGCAAGCCAATTTTGCGGGCAATTTCAATAGCGAAAGAACTACCAGGGTTGCCTATTTCTAGTTGGAATAGAGGTTGCATCAGGTGCCTGTCGTACAACATTGCCCCATTCACAATGCCCTCATTCTCAGATGCAAAGTGTTTTAAGTTTGTATAGTGCGTAGTGATAACACCAAAGGTTTTTTGTTGGTTAAATATCTGCAAGGTAGCTTCGGCTATCGCTCCACCGATGAGTGGTTCGGTGCCTGTGCCAAATTCATCGATTAATACCAAGGTGTTCTCATGGCAATATTTGGCAAAAAACTTCATGTTGGTTAAATGCGAACTGTAGGTACTTAAATCATTTTCGATGGATTGTTCGTCGCCAATATCGATAAAAAGTTGAGAGAAAATGCCCATTGTGCTGTTCTCTTTCATCGGTACAAGCATCCCGCATTGCATCATGTATTGAATAAGGCCAACGGTTTTTAAACACACTGATTTGCCACCTGCATTTGGTCCTGAGATAACTAAGATACGTTCCTCTGAGATGAGTTTTATAGTAAGTGGAACGACTGTTTTGCCTTGTTTTTGCAACGAAAGAAATAGGAGCGGGTGCAATGTTTCTTTCCAGTCGATGTGAGGGTAATCTTTGATAGGAGGTTTGATGGCTTGCACTTTGTTGGCAAAAAGTGCTTTGGCGCGGATAAAATCTATCGTGCCTAAAAAATGATACGATTCTTCGAGTTCAGATACCATGGGACGCATAAAATCGCTACACTGTATCAATATGCGTGTTATTTCACGCTTTTCCTCCAATTCGAGTTCTCGAATTTGGTTGTTCGTTTCTACGACCTCTGCGGGCTCGATAAACACAGTTTTGCCACTTGCTGACTCATCGTGCACAATGCCGTTTATTTTGCGTTTGTAGGCAGGTAATACGGGTATTACGAGTCTTCCTTCGCGTATTGAGGGTGTAATACCACTTTCTATATAGCCGTCTGTTTGCCCTTTGCGAATGAGGGTATTTATCAAGCGTGAGATATTGCTCGACAAATGCAGCTTAGAGCGTCTTATGTGAGCTAATTCGGTAGAAGCAGAGTCTTTTATTTTGCCAAATTTATTAAGAATGGTGTCGATGTGTTTAATAAGCTGAGGAAACAATAATATGTCTTTCGCTAAACGGTGTAGTTCTTCAAATCGTTTGGCATCTTGCTGTTGAATAAACACAACAATATGCTGTATAGTAATCAATGATCGGTATAACTCGAATAGCTCATTTTCTTGCAAGAAAGTACCTTCTACTTTGACACGGAACAAATAGGAGCGGATATCAAAATAGGCATCGGTAGGGAAGGAGTCTTGCTCGTTGAGTAATGTGACCAATTCGTTGGTCTGATTGAGCTGTGTCGTAATGTGATCCAATGAAAAAGAAAAGTCCATTTCTGTTACTTTTTCTTCTCCAAGAGAACTGATGCAGTACTCTTTCAGTATAGTGCGGATGGAATCGAATCCAATTTTGTTTTCAAAATGAGCAGGATATACCATAAAATGATGTCTAATTTTTCAGTACAAAGGTAGTTTTTTTGTTGTGATACCGCAATAGACATTGTTTTTACCAAAAATAAATCTAAAAATTTGCAAGATAAAAAAAAAGAGCTTACATTTGCACCGCTTTATCACTATTACAGCAAGGAGAGGTGGCAGAGTGGTCGATTGCGGCGGTCTTGAAAACCGTTGTACTGCAAGGTACCGGGGGTTCGAATCCCTCCCTCTCCGCAAAATACACTGATTAACAGGTGTTTACAAACTAAAAAGACTAAAATACGGATTAAAACGTATTTTAGTCTTTTTTTTTGCAAAAATAAATCGTGCTAAATTATTACGGTTTGTTCTTTTTTTTTTCTATTGTAAGAATGCATCAAAGTAAGAATTGTTCCAATCGATTTTATGGTTGATATATCAATAGAACTTGGGCTCAATCGGAAAAGTTGTGTTTTTGATAAAAAAGTAATAATTTTGTTTTATGGAAACAGAAACAAAATTAAACAGTGTTGAGCACCAATTGCTGAGTCTAATTCTACCAGCAGGTCTTCTTGATTATTTTGAGATAAAATAAGTAAGAGACATAAAGATTGGTTATGAAGTTTTATTACAAGAGAAAGCCGATATTCCGGTAGAGTATATAAAT
>JAGNUZ010000041.1 GCA_017986765.1 Paludibacteraceae bacterium
TTGCACGCAAAGAAAATGTAGTGCGTGAAGAAATATCTAAAGCAGATGCTATTAAATTATTTACTGAAAAAGATGAACCCTACAAGATTGAATTAATCAGCGAGCTTGAAGATGGCACCATTAGCCTTTACCGCCAAGGTAATTTCGTTGACTTATGTAAAGGTCCTCACTTAGCCAACACAGCTAACATCAAAGCATTTAAACTATTAAGTGTAGCTGGTGCATACTGGAGAGGTAACGAAAATCGCAAACAACTTACACGTATTTATGCTATTTCTTTTCCCAAAAAGAAATTCTTGGACGAATATCTCACTCTATTGGAAGAAGCAAAAAAACGTGACCACCGTAAAATCGGCAAAGAATTAGAATTATTTGCCTTCTCTCAATCGGTAGGCCAAGGGTTGCCATTGTGGTTGCCCAAAGGAACAATGCTACGTGATGAACTCGAAAACTTTTTGAAAAAAGTACAAAAGAAATACGGTTATTTACCCGTACGTACACCACATATTGGACAAAAAGATTTATGGATAACCTCTGGACACTATGCCAAATACGGCAAAGACTCGTTCCAACCCATCCATACACCACAAGAAGGCGAAGAGTATTTACTAAAACCCATGAACTGCCCTCACCATTGCGAAATTTACAAAATAACTCCTCGTTCGTACAAAGATCTACCTATTCGCTATGCTGAATTTGGAACCGTATACCGCTACGAGCAAAGTGGCGAACTTCACGGATTGACACGTGTACGCAGTTTTACACAAGACGATGCGCACATTTTCTGTCGTCCCGATCAGCTTAAAGATGAATTTATGAAAGTAATGGATATTATTTTTATCATCTTTAAAGCATTAAATTTTGACAATTTTGAAGCCCAAATATCCCTACGTGACCCCAACAACAAAGAAAAATACATTGGAAGCGACGAAAACTGGGAAAAATCAGAACAAGCCATCATCGAATCTTGTGCTGCCAAAGGATTAAAAGCAAAAATCGAACTTGGCGAAGCTGCTTTCTATGGTCCAAAATTGGATTTCATGGTAAAAGACGCTATTGGTCGCCGTTGGCAATTGGGTACTATTCAGGTGGACTACAACCTTCCTGAGCGCTTTGAGTTAGAATACACAGGTGCCGACAACCAAAAACATCGCCCTGTAATGATTCATCGTGCTCCATTTGGTTCTATGGAACGCTTTGTAGCAGTATTAATTGAGCATACTGGCGGTAAATTCCCGCTATGGCTTACTCCTGAACAAGTAATTGTATTGCCCATCAGCGAAAAATTCAATGACTATGCACAAGAAGTAGCCAACGAACTTGTTATGCATGATATCCGTGCATCCGTAGACGAACGAAACGAAAAAATCGGCAAAAAAATCCGAGATAATGAATTAAAACGTATTCCATACATGATAATTGTGGGCGAAAAAGAAGCCGAAAACAAAGAAGTATCCGTACGCAAGCAAGGCGAAGGAGACAAAGGCTCATTTACCATCAAAAATTTTGCACAACTTCTTGTAGATGAAGTAAATAATATGACAAACAAGTTTCTAGCATAAAATAAAACTACCATGAAAAAAGCACTCGTAATCAGTTTCTTCACCATATGTATGTACGCTCTGGGTTTTGCACAAGAGCAACTGCCCGAACAAGCACAAACATTTCTAAATCAATATTTTGAAACAAATACTGTTCAGAAAATAAGTCGCTACGATGTAAATAGTACACACGTATTTACAGCCATACTGAAAGATAAAACACAGATAGAGTTTGATCAAACAGGAGCATGGAGTAAAGTTAACTATGCAAAAGCTCCCAAAACAATAGCGTTTTTACCCGAAGAAATGCAAACTGAACTGGTAACTACAAAACAACTTAAAAAAGTAAAAAGTGTAGTAACAGACGGATTTGACATCCAAATTCGACTTAAAAACAAAAAAGAAGTAAATGGAAATCGCTTTGGAGCAATTCTGAAATAAAAAAAACGGTATTTTTTACCAAAAAAAAGTGATATTTCAGAAAAAAAGCCTATATTTGCGGGCTGAAAAAAGAGGCATTTACATAACTTTTTTAAATTAGGAGGACATTTACTATAGCAAAAGTTTTTACACCGAGACCCAACAGGAACTATCAGAAGAAAGAAGAAGCTCATAAAACAAATGAAGCCATTCATCATCCTGAAGTTCGTTTAGTAGGAGATAATGTAGAGCCCGGTATCTACTCACTAGCACAAGCTAAGAAAGTCGCAGATGACCTAAATTTAGATTTAGTTGAAATTTCACCAAATGCAGAACCACCTGTTTGTCGTGTAATTGACTATACAAAGTTCCTATACCAACAAAAAAAGAAGGATAAAGAACTAAAAGCCAAAACAGCAAAAGTAACGTTGAAAGAAATTCGTTTTGGTCCACAAACTGACGAGCATGACTACAACTTTAAGTTAAAACATGCAATTAAGTTTTTGGAAGATGGAGACAAATTAAAAGCGTTTGTTTTTTTCAAAGGACGTTCAATCCTTTTTAAAGACCAAGGAGAAGTATTGTTACTACGTTTTGCTAACGATCTTGAGGAGTATGCAAAAGTTGATCAATTGCCACAATTAGAAGGCAAAAAGATGATTATCATGCTTTCACCTAAAAAGAAAAAATAATTTTTTAATCTTTAATATACAAAGTAATGCCAAAAATGAAAACTAACTCCGGTGCCAAAAAGAGGTTTGCCCTTACCGGAACAGGAAAAATCAAGAGAAAACATGCATTCAAAAGGCACATCTTGACGAAAAAAACTACAAAAGCAAAAAGAGCTTTAACCAGCTTTGGTCTCGTTGACAAAACAGACACTAGTAACGTTAAATTCTTATTAGCTCTTAAATAGTTCCGTCAGGTTTATTTACGTGTAAATCAATTCAGTATTAACCGAATGCCTAGCCGAAAGATCACTCATAAGTGACGCTATCATTCAAAAAACAGAAGAAAAATGCCAAGATCAGTCAATCATGTTGCTTCAAGAGCAAGAAGAAAAAAGATTTTAAAACTTACAAGAGGTTACTACGGTGCCAGAAAAAACGTTTGGACAGTAGCCAAAAACACATGGGAAAAAGGTTTGCAATATGCATACCGTGACCGTAAAACCAAAAAACGTAACTTCCGTGCTTTATGGATACAACGTATCAATGCCGCTGCGAGATTAGAAGGAATGTCGTATTCTAAATTTATGGGTGCGTTACACAAAGCCAATATTGATATCAACCGCAAAGTTCTTGCCGATTTAGCAATGAATCAGCCAGAAGCTTTTAAAGCAATTATAATGCAAGTGAAAAAAGCGTAAAAATATCTCTCTCACAGTAAAAGCCTCGAATATATAATCGAGGCTTTTTTTATATTTATAAATGCCAATTTAACAGTTGAATGAACTAGAAATATTTTACGACTATATTAATATCCAGCGTATTGAACCATATACCCATCTTCTTCGCATTTGACAAGAAGCCCCGCATTTCTATCAGAAAATAAGCGCATCTCATAATGCTTCCCGTGTTCGTTGTTTACCTCAAACAAACGGTAATACTTGCCAGTAGCATTATAGGCTCCAGATACATCCGCTGTACGTGTGTATTTAAGCTCACTTTTGGTTGATAAATTGACAATAGAGACAGACAGGGTGTCAATTTGAAAAGAATTGGCTTCATTCTGCCAATCTCCCCAAGCTTGTTTTTCAACATCATACACCGATTTTTGCAAATAATGTATGTGTACCACAGCAAACACAGAGTGAAGAAAGATAAAGCTAAAAATGAACAACAGTATTCTTTTCATACAATATAGTTTACAGCATTATTAAATTATAATCATCTGTTCACAAGCAATTTATAAGTATAGATACCCATACCCGAACGTACCTGCAAAATAAAGAACCCGTGTGGAAGCTCGTCATACGAAATTGGTCTGGATGGAGAATATTCCAATGTCAACAATTCTTTGCCACAAGTAGTTCGGAATGAGAGATAAACCATATCAGATATTCCATGTAAATACAAACCTTGTGTAGGATGAAGTTCTACTGTGACTTTTTCGTCCACTTTTTCTTTTGGCAGAGCAGTAGGTGGAGTACATGTTCCTAAAGATGGGAATTGCCTAAACCACCTCAAAATATCGGATTTCTGAGTAGCAAGACCTTCATTATTTACATCACGACACAAAAAGAGTGAAACTGCAGTCTCAGTATTACAACTAGGAGTGATAGCAAAACCTTCAATATTATCATTTCCATCTGTCGGATTCGACAACTTATACTCGTATTTGGTCTTGAATTGTTTTTCTCCAGCAACATTCTGTAGAGACAAGTCCGTTACTTCGAGAAAATTACTCCCTATATTGTGTAGTATATACAATAGACCTGCCGTTCTGTCAAAACTCAAATCGCAACTTTCTTTTCTGCCTGTTTGGTATTTTCCTACATACACAAAATCGAACGATAAAGAAGGATTTACATCGTACACCCAAATATATCCCTCCGTTTGATGTGCCAGAAATATCAATCCCCCCATTCCTTTGGAAGAAGTATAAGGTAAACCTGTTTCTGTACTAATAAATCCAGCCTCCTGCAAATAACTATCTGGAATAAATTCAATACCCTCTATTCCATCATTATCCGTATCAGTCATGGGCGAGTTTGGAGTTAGCAAACGCCATTTTTGCGATAAGCTAACTATGCTAAAATCATCATTGTGGGTATATTTACGAATCTCATATTTTTTCTCATCGGCTGTATAAAATACATTTTCTGCATATTCAACCTGCATAATTCCTTCTGGATTACCCGCCACAGAAATAGTTGCAATTTCAGTAAAGGAAGTCGTATTCTCATCGTACTGTAATACGCGTAACCAGCCATCATCTTGTACAGCATACAAGCGATTGGTCAAGGGATTCCAATGCAGTCCACTCATTTCAATCATGTCAGATTGATTCATTACGGCTGTAAGATTATAGGCATTAGTCCAGCTTTCAGCAGCCCATTCTTGAGCCTTTGACAAAATAACAGAGAAGGGGAAAAAGAGAAAAAAAACAAGAACTATTTGTTTTAGTGATTGTAAACTAAACTGTTGAGTATTATTCAGATATTTCATAACAAAAAAAATCAAGCGAATAAAAAAAATAATTCTGTCTATCGCAAAGATACGTGTGAGTGGTAATTTTTCCAAAAAAATCACGAGAAATCGAAAATAAGTATCACAAATAGTAAATTTTAAGCAGTAGATGGATTAAAATCATTCAGGATAAGCATACTTTATTCATATTTTCACTATATTTGTAAAGCGTTCTATACACATTATTATTCATAAACCTTAAAAAAAATATTACTATGAAAAGATACATACTACTTCTTGCATTACTCCCCTTAATCGCAGTAAATGCATTTTCACAAAACGAAAAATCACTGTATTTAGGATTATACGCCTCACCCAATGTCATGTGGTTGCATTCGAACAATAACAGTGTAGAACCTACACAATCGAAATTAGGTTTTTCATATGGGTTAATGGCAGATATTACCTTAGGAGATTATTATGCCCTAGCTACTGGGTTAGAAATAGCTCAATTAGGTGGTAAAATGAATTGGACTGATACAAACGGTACCACTCCTACACCTATGATGGCGAATTATTCTCTAAAATATCTTGAAATACCTTTAGCTCTTAAAATGCAAACAGCGAAAATAAACGACATGAGTTTTTACGGTCGATTTGGAGGCGGTTTAGGTGTAAGACTAGATGCAAAAGCAGATATCAATGCAAACTTGAATCAAACTGTAACGAGTGACGTCCAATTATTAAGAGCATTTTTCAGTATTGGTGGAGGTATAGAATATACGATTGCCTATAATACGCGACTATTTGCTGGTATTATTTATAAAAGTGGTCTTACAAATACATTTAAACAAGACGATTGGAGTGTGAAAGCCAATGCACTATCGCTGAACGTGGGTGTAATATTTTAATAACTATGATTTCTAAAAATAAAATAAAGGACGGATTACGCATGTACCGTCCTTTTCCTTTGCAAAGAAGCAAGGTATTGGGCATAAAAAAAGCCCTTCTAAATAGAAGGGCTTTTGCGGAAGCGGGGGGATTCGAACCCCCGGTACAGTTTCCCGTACGTCAGTTTAGCAAACTGGTGGTTTCAGCCACTCACCCACACTTCCAAAAACAAATGCTAAACCGCTTTTGCGAGTGCAAATGTAGTTAATAGATTTCACATTTTCAAACATTCTCATTCAATATTTCTAAAAAAGAGCGTTATTTTATCAAATAAATGGAACATACATGAAATACATAGTAAACTGGAAAATAGGCATTGTTATTGGGTTCTCGCTTTTAGTAACAATAATAGGATTGCTATATGCCTCTTTTTTTGCTCCGAATTTAAATATAAATGGTGAACACAAACAATATATCTATGTATATCCGAACCAATCGTGGGATGATGTGCTTGTATCCTTACACGAAATGGATGCTATTTTGTGTGCTTCCTCATTCAAGTTGGCGGTGCAACTAAAATATGCTTCTACCCCACCACAAAGTGGAAAATATGATATTGAACCCAATTTATCCAACCGCTATTTACTCAACCGCATTACGCATGGTTTACAAAGCAAAATAATCTTGCGACTTGTTTCCGCTCGCTCTACCGAGAAAGTAGCTTCTAATCTTAGTAAGCAGTTGATGGTAGATTCGACCTCATTAATCACTCATTTTTTAGATTCTACCTTATTAGAGAAATACGACTTGACTCTTGCCAATTCACTATGTTTATTTGTGCCTTTTAGCACAGAGATCACTTGGGATGTTGAGATAGATACCATTATGTTTCTAATAGAAAAGGAATACCAAACATTTTGGAATGAATCACGCTTATCATTAGCAAAAAAAATAAAATTATCACCTACCGAAATTCATACTTTGGCTTCCATTGTAGAAGAAGAAACGAATGATTTTGAAGATAAAAAAACAGTGGCAGGACTGTATATTAATCGCTTAAGAAAAGGGATGCCCTTGCAAGCTGACCCTACGGTACGTTATGCCATCGGCAATTTTGAAATCAACCGCATACTAAAAAAACATTTGCTTGTTGACTCTCCTTTTAACACCTATATATACGAAGGATTACCACCATCACCTATTCGTATTCCGAGTAAAGAAAGTATCAACGCTGTATTGCATTACACTAAACATTCGTATATATTTATGTGTGCAAAACCAGATTTTTCGGGCACCCACGATTTTAGTCGCACGTTCCAAGAGCACATGAGAAAAGCACGTGCATATCAGCGACAATTAAATAAACGGGGTATTTTTTAAACAACCTACAAATCTTTGAGTAATACAGATGAAGAATATTCTTGAGCACTCAATTGTGATGACAACATGGCTTGCCAGTGTGCAGTGTAAGTTACGATGGTATCTATTTTAAAATTCTCCGAACCCAAATTTTCCAATTGCTGAAATAAATAAGCGATAGTCAGTTGGTTAATATCTATAGCTGGTTGAAAGGTTATATCTTCACTTTTGTCATTAGGCAATACTTCGATAATAATGCCAGCATCCAATAACTTATTGATAATCCTATTTACCAAACGAAAAGGTATCTTATGATTAGTTGAGAGTTGCTCGGCTGTGAGGGCTGTCTCTTTTTTTTCAAACCGTTTTACAATAACAGATACGACTAAAATGTATAAAAAGTTTTCGTACCTTCTTGACACGGTTTTCACATCAGCTTCAAACTCGTAGTTTTTTATATTTTGTGCGGCAAAAGCAAATTCAGCACCATATAAAATAATAGCCCACGATGCCCACAACCAAAGTAACAGTAAAGGAAAAGCGGCAAAACTACCATAAATAGCATTATAATAAGAAATCCAAATCTGTCCGCTAATATATAGTAACTGAAACAGTTGAAAGAGTACACCTGCGACAATTCCCGCTAGTAAAGCTGCACTAAATCGCACCTTTGTATTGGGAAAAAATAAATACATCAAGGTAAAAATAACAATATTTATCAAAAAAGGTAAGACTTTCAGAAAACCATACCACACAGGCATAATAAGCGAGGAGAAATAAATATCCTGAATGCTACTATTAAGATAAATAGATAATCCACTTGATACAATGAGTAAAATAGGTAACACCAACATCATAGAAAAATAATCAGCAAAACGACGAAACGTATTGCGTAATTTTTTTATGTGCCATATGTCATTAAAAGCTACATCTATTTCGGAAAAGACAGTAATAACCGACCAAAATAAAAGCAAGAATCCTACACCTAGAAAAACGCCTCCTTGAATTTGCTGAATATACGAATCGACCAAAACAAAAGCCTCGTTTAACACCTCTGCATGTCCAGGAAAAAGATAAATAAACTGCTCTTGAAGATAATATTGTACACCAAAGCCCTTTCCCACAGCTATTACTAGTGCTAAAATAGGAACGACAGAAAACAAGGTGTAATAGGTTAATGCAGCAGATTTAGCCAATATTTTATCTTCCATAAATCCTCTTATGGAGACTAAAAAGATTTTAATCGTACTATATATGTGATTTTTCGCTGCTGTTATTTCATCGTCAGTCGTACGCCAAATATCATAGCGTAAAAAATACACGGATTTTCTAAAAAATGCTTGTAATCTACTCAGCTTTCCCATACATAATAGTAAAGTTAAAAAAAAATAGTAGGTCTATAAGCCGGGTTCTGTATTTACTTGCGTAAACGCTTGTCATTTATCTACGACAACAATCACTTGTTGCCTCTAGCAACCTACCCCCCGACATCGGACGAGCAGCCCTACATGCGTCGGTGTACATGGTCTTGCAACCCATAAGACGTACGGCTCTGCTTGTTGCCAAGCAAACCGGTGAGCTCTTACCTCACCTTTTCACCCTTACCAAACACGAGGTTTGGCGGTTATTCTCTGTTACGCTACTTTGCCCTCACGAACAACTTCCCGTTAGGAAGCATGGTGCTCTACGTTGCCCGGACTTTCCTCCCTTCACATTGGATGAACGGCGACAAACCGACCTACTATAGAACTGCAAAGATACGTATTAAACTGAAATAAAACATTACCTTACTGCTGCGAAATACACACTTGAGCGTATATTTGTATTAATAATGAGAGTACAAAGCGGAAATGGCTAGAAAATATTTCGTTCATTCGGTTATATTCACTATCTTTGCAGACTAATTTTGCCCGCACTATGAGACAACTGAAAATCGTAAAATCCATCACTAATAGAGAAAGTGCTTCGCTGGATAAATACCTCCAAGAAATTGGACGCGAAGACCTTATCACAGTAGAAGAAGAAGTTGAGCTAGCTCAACGCATAAAAAAAGGAGATAGGATTGCTCTCGAGAAACTAACTAGAGCCAACTTACGATTTGTAGTTTCGGTAGCAAAACAATATCAAAATCAAGGTCTTAGTCTTCCTGACTTAATCAACGAAGGAAATCTTGGTCTGATTAAAGCTGCTGAGAAATTTGACGAAACGCGTGGATTTAAATTCATTTCATACGCTGTATGGTGGATTCGTCAATCTATCCTACAATCTTTGGCAGAACAATCACGTATTGTGCGACTACCACTGAACCAGGTAGGTTCTCTCAACAAGATAAACAAAGCCTTTTCTAAGTTTGAACAAGAGAATGAACGTCGCCCTTCACCTGAAGAATTGGCGGAAGAATTAGATATTCCAGTAGAAAAAATTACCGATACGCTCAAAGTATCTGGTCGTCATATTTCGGTAGATGCTCCTTTTGTAGAAGGTGAAGATAACAGTCTATTGGATGTATTGGTAAACGATGACTCACCTGTAGCGGATAGATCCTTATTAAACGAATCACTTTCTATTGAGATTGATAGAGCGTTGAGTACGCTTAGTGATAGAGAAAAAGACATTATTGTATCCTTCTTTGGTATCTCGTGTCAAGAAATGACCTTAGAGGAAATTGGCGATAAATTTGGCTTAACACGCGAACGTGTACGTCAGATTAAAGAAAAAGCCATTCGCAAATTGCGTAGCAGTAGCAAAAGCAAATTACTAAAAAGTTATTTAGGATAATTTTTTAGTAATAAAAATTTCACATAAAAAAAGGAAACACTTTCGTGTTTCCTTTTTTGTTACATAGCAATCAAGTTATTCAATCACTACTACATTTTTAATCTCCCATGTAGCCGCTCCAGCGGTAGTACTTGCATACTTAAAGGCTATACAGATGTTGCTATTACCCGTATATGCCGATAAATCTATATCACCCGAAGATACAAACGTCCAATCACTACCACTTGGCCATGTTGGTGCTATTAGTTGTGTCCAGATAGCTGTAGAAGGTGCTCCTACTGTATAATTTGTAGAAATCCACACCGTTTGTTCTGTAGGTTTGTTCGATGTAACATAA
>JAGNUZ010000158.1 GCA_017986765.1 Paludibacteraceae bacterium
TACTACCCGAAGACAAAGTAAATAAAGTAAAAGAAATAAAAGCCCAAAACGAAACCGTAGCCTTCGTAGGCGATGGCGTGAACGACGCACCAGTAGTGGCTTTGAGCGATGTAGGTATTGCAATGGGTGGTTTGGGTAGCGATGCTACTATTGAAACAGCCAATGTAGTCATTCAGGATGATAAACCGAGTAAAATACCGATGGCAATCAATATCGGTAAGCAAACTAAGAAAATTGTTTGGCAGAATATCATTTTAGCATTTGCAGTAAAAGCAATCGTTTTAGTACTTGGAGCAGGTGGGTTAGCCACAATGTGGGAAGCCGTATTTGCTGATGTGGGTGTGGCATTATTGGCTATACTGAATGCAGTAAGAATACAACGAATGAAGTTTTAAACAACGTTCAGTTCAACTTAAATCGTAAATTTGTGCATTAGTTTGATATGAATATAAATGTGAGTAAGGAATGAATATACTCTTTATAAAAAATATGGTTTGCAACCGCTGTATTATGGTGGTACAAAATGAATTGGACAAGTTGGGTTTAAACGTAAAGAACATAAAACTTGGAGAAGTAGTACTTAGCAAAGAACCTACAGCCGAAGAAAAAAATAAATTGGATAAAGCCTTAGTTTTATTAGGGTTTGAACTCATTGATGATAAGAAAAGTAGAATTATCGAAAAAATAAAGAATATAATTATTGAGTTGGTTCATCATCAAAACAACGATGCCAAAACCAATCTTTCAGATGTGTTAAGTAGTCAATTACACCACGATTATAATTATTTATCCAACCTGTTTTCGGAGATAGAGGGTACTACCATTGAAAAATACTTTATAGCCCAAAAAATAGAAAAGGTAAAAGAGCTATTGGTATATGATGAACTGTCTTTGAGTGAAATTGCTTTTCGTCTGAACTATTCGAGTGTAGCTTATTTAAGCAACCAATTCAAAAAAGTAACAGGACTGACACCGAGCTATTTCAAGCAAATACGGGATGATAAAAGAAAACCTTTGGATAAGGTCTAAGTAAATCTTACAAATCCATTCCATAATTCCACAATAATTCCCATCCATATTATCGCCAATTTTGTATTGTTAATTAAAGCAAGCGAAAATGGCAACAAATAAAAATAAAGAAATCATCTATCTTCCGTTGGAAGATGTAGAAAGCGAGCATTGTGCATTAATCGTTGAAAAAGGATTGGCACAGGTAAAAGGCATAGAAACCCACAAAGTAGAACTGAATAACCGCAGGGCAGCCATTACAGTAAATAATACAGAAGTTGTAGGCGAAGCGGTAAAAGTAATTAAAGATTTGGGTTATGGCGTTTCTACTGTAAAAAACACCTTTCCTGTTTTGGGTATGACCTGTGCTTCTTGTGCGGGCAGTGCTGAAAGCATCGTTAAATACGAACCAGGTGTAGTAAACGCTTCTGTAAACTTTGCCACGGGAAATCTTACCGTTGAGTATCTTCCCAATATGACCGATGCTGCCAAACTGAAAAAAGCAGTTCAGTCCATCGGTTACGATTTGTTGATTGAAGATGAAACCAATCAGCAGGAAACATTAGAAGCCATCCACACTCAAAAATTTCAAAAACTAAAAACTAAAACCATTTGGGCGGTTATACTTTCTCTTCCGGTAGTAGTGATAGGTATGTTTTTTATGGATATGCCTTATGCCAACGAAATTATGTGGTCATTTTCTACACCTGTTGTATTGTGGTTGGGCAGGGATTTTTTTATCAATGCATGGAAGCAGACAAAACACCGTTCAGCCAATATGGATACATTGGTAGCATTGAGTACAGGTATCGCCTATCTGTTCAGTGTATTCAATATGTTGTTTGCCGACTTTTGGCATCAAAGAGGATTACACGCCCACGTATATTTTGAAGCAGCGGCGGTTATTATTGCATTCATCCTGTTAGGGAAACTGTTGGAAGAAAAAGCCAAAGGCAATACCTCTTCAGCTATTAAAAAGTTAATGGGGTTGCAGCCGAAAACTGTCATCGTGATACAAGCGGATGGAACAGAAAAACAGACCGCTATTGAAGAAGTAAATGCAGACGATGTTATTCTTGTAAAGCCGGGCGAAAAAATTGCGGTGGACGGTATGGTAACTTCGGGTAGTTCCTACGTTGATGAAAGTATGTTGAGCGGAGAACCTGTACCTGTATTGAAAAACGAAAACGAAAAAGTATTTGCAGGAACTATTAACCAAAAAGGAAGTTTCCAGTTTAAAGCGGTTAAAGTAGGAAAAGAAACAATGCTTGCCCATATCATCAAAATGGTGCAGGACGCACAAGGAAGCAAAGCACCTGTACAGAAATTGGTAGATAAGATTGCTGGTATCTTTGTTCCGGTTGTGATAGGGATTGCCATTCTCACATTTATCCTATGGTTTGTTTTAGGAGGCGATAACGGAATTGTTCAGGGGCTATTGGCAGCCGTTACGGTATTGGTTATTGCCTGTCCTTGTGCTTTGGGATTGGCTACACCTACGGCTATAATGGTTGGCGTTGGCAAAGGTGCTGAAAAAGGTATTTTGATAAAAGATGCCGAAAGTTTGGAATTAGCGAAAAAAGTTGATGCCATTATTTTAGATAAAACAGGAACAATTACAGAGGGAAGACCAGAGGTAACAGGCGTTCAATGGCTGAATAATGATGATGCGACCAAAGACATTTTATTAAGCATCGAAAAACAATCGGAACACCCATTGGCAGAAGCGGTGGTAAAACACTTAGATGGAGCAACAACCACAACTTTAACACAATTTGACAGTATCACAGGTAAAGGAGCAAAAGCCAATCATAATAACGAAACCTATTTTGTAGGCAATAAAAAACTATTGGCAGAAAACAATATCAGTATTGCGGAACAATTACAAAATCAAGCCGATGAATGGGGCAAACAATCGAAAACTGTTATTTGGTTTGCCGACAGCAAACAGGCACTTTCCGTATTAGCCATATCAGACAAGATTAAAGAAACATCTGTACAGGCTATCAAAGAAATGCAGGATATGGGCATCGACCTGTATATGCTAACCGGAGATAATGAAGCTACTGCCAAAGCCATTGCAGAGCAAACAGGCATTAAGCATTACAAAGCAGAAGTATTGCCACAGCACAAAGCCGATTTTGTAAAAGAGTTACAAAGTAAAGGTAAAGTAGTGGCAATGGTTGGGGACGGTATCAATGACAGTACCGCTTTGGCAACAGCCGATGTGAGTATAGCAATGGGCAAAGGTTCGGACATTGCAATGGACGTCGCCAAAATGACCATCATTTCATCAGACCTGACTAAAATACCGCAGGCAATAAAATTGTCAAAACAAACCGTAGCCACCATTAAGCAAAATCTGTTTTGGGCATTTAT
>JAGNUZ010000042.1 GCA_017986765.1 Paludibacteraceae bacterium
AGAGGATATTTCCTTGTTTTATAGCAAATCTCTTTTCCCAAAATTTCAGGAAACACTCCTGAACAATATCTTCTGCGGTAGTGGAGTCTACAAATCGAGTTGCAAAATTACACAAACGAGGATAATACGCCTTGAATAAAAATTCAAAAGCCAAATGATTGCCTTTTTGAATTTCGGACAACAATATGTGTGGATCTGAAAAATTCATAGTTCGGTTTAAATTTTACAAAGGTAACAATTTTACAAAATTACTTATTCTTTTTACCTGATTTTTT
Source organism: Paludibacteraceae bacterium (assembly GCA_017986765.1). Taxonomy (GTDB): domain Bacteria; phylum Bacteroidota; class Bacteroidia; order Bacteroidales; family Paludibacteraceae; genus JAAYPI01. The sequence continues at coordinate 276 of JAGNUZ010000042.1, forward strand.
ATAGAACAACGGGAGTCAAATAACCCTTATCTTTACAAGAAACTAAAATATTCTCACACCAGAACTATAAGCTATCTTCTTCCCATGCAGAATAACAAAAAAAATATTCTATTCTTTTTTATAAATGAACTAACATCATGTATATATCCCGTATATATGCAAAAAGGAAATATCAAATTGCAAATCGCTGTATTTTTTCTCACAAAAAGGGGATGTTCGTGCATTCTCATTCTATTTTTTTAGTATATTTGCCAAAAAGAAATATTTAACTTCAAACTGAAAGAATAATATGGTTTTTGATGAAAATATGATTGAACAAGTGTATAAAAACTTGTCATCGAAAGTAGAACAAATTAAACAGACCTTACAACGACCACTTACCCTTACCGAAAAAATTCTTTACACGCACCTCTCAAAAGAGGAAAAAGTGGGCTTATTTGCTCGTGGTGTAGACTACGTAAACTTCTCTCCCGACCGTGTAGCCATGCAAGATGCTACGGCTCAAATGGCTTTACTACAACTGATGAATTCGGGAAGAAAAACAGTTGCCGTACCTTCTACAGTACATTGCGACCACCTCATTCAAGCACACGTAGAGGCTCACGCAGATTTGAACACGGCGAACAGCTCCAACAAAGAAGTATATGATTTCTTAAAAGACGTATCCAACAAATTTGGTATTGGATTTTGGAAACCTGGTGCGGGCATTATCCACCAAGTGGTATTGGAAAATTACGCTTTCCCTGGCGGAATGATGATAGGAACAGACTCCCACACGCCCAACGCTGGTGGACTAGGAATGATTGCCATTGGTGTAGGTGGAGCAGATGCCGTAGATGTAATGGCTGGCATGCCGTGGGAATTAAAAATGCCTAAAATTATAGGTGTAAAACTTACTGGCAAATTATCGGGCTGGGCATCTCCCAAAGATGTAATATTAAAATTAGCAGGCTTGCTTACCGTCAAAGGGGGCACAAATGCGGTGATTGAATATTTTGGCGAAGGTACTAGCTCTATCTCGGCAACGGGGAAAGGCACTATTTGCAATATGGGTGCTGAAGTGGGTGCTACGACTTCTATCTTCCCTTACGACAATAAAACAGCGGCGTATTTACAAGCAACAGGACGTGCATCGGTAGCCAAATTAGCAACAGCAAACAGTACATACCTGCAAGCTGACCCAGAGGTACTGGCACATCCAGAAAAATATTACGACAGCATAATAGAAATAGACCTCAACTCCTTAGAACCGTACGTAAACGGTCCGTTTACACCTGATGCGGCATATCCATTATCCGAATTTGCTGCTATTGTAAAAGAAAAAAACTACCCAAGAAGCATGGAAGTGGGCTTGATTGGCTCGTGTACCAACTCTTCGTACGAAGATTTAGATAGAGCGGCTTCTGTGGTGAAAAAAGCAAAAGAAATGTCTATTCCTGTCAAAGCAAAATTAATTATCAATCCAGGCTCGGAGCAAGTGCGTTATACTGCCGAACGAGATGGCATTTTGGGGATATTCGAATCAGTTGGTGGCGTTATTATGGCGAATGCCTGTGGTCCTTGTATCGGACAATGGAAGCGTGATTTTGACAAACCAGATAGACCTAACTCAATTGTAACCTCGTTCAACCGTAACTTTGCCAAACGCAACGACGGCAACCCAAATACACATAGCTTTGTGGCTTCGCCCGAAATAGTGGCAGCATTAACTATCGCTGGCGATTTATGTTTTAATCCGCTAAAAGACACCTTGACAAACGACAAAGGCGAACAAGTCTTTTTACCTGAACCTCAGGGAGACGAGCTACCAACGAAAGGATTTGAGGTAAAAGATGCAGGCTATACGCCTCCTTCAAACAATCCTGACGCAACCGAAGTTTCCATCAATCCTGATTCTAAACGGTTGCAATTACTACACCCTTTTGCCCCTTGGGACGGAAAAGACATTGTAGAACAACCTTTATTAATTAAAGTAAAAGGGAAATGTACGACTGACCACATTTCAATGGCTGGTCCATGGTTGCGATTCAGAGGGCATTTGGACAATATCTCGGACAATATGCTGATTGGAGCTGTTAATGCGTTTACCGATGCTACCAATTCGGTACTCGACCCTGCCAGCGACAATTACATGCCGATACCTGCATTGGCTCGTAAATTTAAAGCTTCTGGCATAGGCTCTATCGTTATTGCCGAAGAAAATTATGGTGAAGGCTCTAGCCGCGAACATGCTGCTATGGAACCCCGTTTTCTCAACGTAAAAGCTATTATTGTAAAATCCTTTGCACGTATTCACGAAACGAATTTGAAAAAACAAGGACTGTTGGCCTTAACGTTTATCAACAAGGAAGATTACGATAAAGTGCGTGAAAACGATACCATCAGCATTATAGGCATTGCCTCAATGACACCCAACAAACCCCTCACTATGATTGTGCACCATGCTGACGGAACAAGTGATTTGTGCGAAGTAGCACATACCTACAATGAAGCTCAGATAAATTGGTACAAAGCTGGAAGTGCTCTCAACGCATTAAGAAAGAACTAAATTAACAGAATAAAATGGAAAAAGATTATATGATTTATAAGTTGTCGGAAACTATCAAAACGACAACACGCATCGATAGAGAATTATTTACAACCTACAACGTAAAACGCGGATTGCGTAACGAAGACCATTCGGGCGTACTCGTAGGATTAACGAAAATTGGTGATGTAGTAGGTTACGAACGTTTACCTGAAGGCGGAGTCAAAGCAGTGCCTGGAAAACTATTTTATAGAGGTATCGACGTAGAAGATTTGGCAAAAGGCATACAAAAAGACAAGCGTGTAGGCTACGAAGAAACCGCCTTCTTACTTTTATCTGGTTATTTGCCCGACAAAGAAGAATTAGATACTTTTTGCAGTATTCTAAATAATTCAATGGTTTTGGAGAAAAAAATGAAAATGAATATTTTGGAACTAGAAGGTCAAGATATTATGAATATTTTATCACGTAGTGTGCTCGAAATGTACACATTCGATGAAAACCCAGATGATATTTCTCGCGACAACCTTATCCGTCAATCAATTGACTTGATTGCTAAATTCCCGACCATCATTGCCTATGCGTACAATATGATGCGCCACAACACACATTCTCGTTCATTACACATTCGTCACCCAAAGGAAAACGTGTCTTTAGCCGAAAATTTTCTTTTTATGATGAAAGGTCCTAATAGCTACACTGATTTAGATGTAAAAATACTCGATTTAGCCCTTATTTTGCATGCTGAACATGGTGGAGGTAATAACTCTACGTTTACGGTGCGTGTTACTAGCTCTTCGGAAACGGACACATATTCGTCAATCGCCGCAGGCATTGGTTCGCTAAAAGGTCCATTGCACGGTGGTGCTAACTTGCAAGTAATCGATATGTTGAAACACTTAAAAGTAGCGATTTCTGACTGGACAGACACGAAAGAAATAGACGCATACCTAGAAAAAATGTTGAACAAAGAGGCGTACAACAAAACGGGTAAAATTTATGGTATAGGACATGCTATTTACACTATTTCAGACCCTAGAGCCTTATTGCTCAAAGAAATGGCTCGCAAATTAGCCGAAGAAAAAGGCTTAGTAAAAGAATTTGATTTCTTAGAACTGATAGAAGAACGAGGCATCAATGCCTTTATGGCTTTTAAAGGACAACGCATTAACAAACAAGTGTGTGTCAATGTCGATTTCTATTCTGGGTTTGTGTATGACTCTATCGGCTTGCCAAGAGAAGTATATACTCCTCTATTTGCCATGTCGCGTATAGCTGGCTGGACGGCTCACCGCATCGAGGAATTGAACTTTGCAAGCAAACGCATTATTCGCCCTGCATACAAAAATGTGGGTCAGAAAAACGAGTTCATACCCATGAAAAAACGATAATATCCTTCTATTTTTTATACAAAAAACGAATATAACAATGCAAAAAATAACCGTACTTAATCCCGTAGTCGAATTAGACGGAGATGAAATGACCCGTATTATCTGGTCGTTTATCAAAGAACAACTGATACTTCCTTACCTACAACTTGATATCAAATACTATGATTTAGGGATGGAAAACCGCGATGCCACCAATGATGAAGTAACCATTGAGGCTGCCAACGCTATCAACAAATACAATGTGGGTATTAAATGTGCCACCATTACCCCAGACGAAGCTCGTGTAAGCGAATTTGGATTAAAAAAAATGTGGAAATCGCCCAATGGAACCTTGCGAAACATTATCGGAGGAACAGTTTTTCGTGAACCAATTATCTGCACAAATGTGCCTAAATTAGTGCCTCATTGGACACAAGCTATCATCATCGGTCGTCATGCTTATGGCGATCAATACAAGGCTACCGATGTAGTGATTAAAGGAAAAGGAAAATTAACCATGACCTTTACCAATGAACAAGGCGAAACACAACAATGGGAAGTATTTGACTTTAAAGGCGATGGTGTAGCAATGGCGATGTACAATACAGATGAATCTATTTACGGTTTTGCTCGCTCTTCGTTTCAGGTTGCCCTAAACAAAAAATGGCCCTTGTACCTAAGTACAAAAAACACCATTTTAAAAGCGTACGATGGTCGTTTTAAAGATATTTTTCAAGAAGTATATGAACAAGAATTTAAAGCTCAGTTTGAAGCCAACAACCTAGTGTACGAACACCGATTAATAGACGATATGGTTGCCGCAGCTTTAAAATGGAATGGCGGATTTGTATGGGCTTGTAAAAATTACGACGGCGATGTGCAATCAGACACTGTAGCTCAAGGATTTGGTTCCTTAGGATTGATGTCATCTGTACTCGTTACGCCTGACGGTAAAACAGTAGAAGCCGAAGCGGCTCACGGAACGGTAACACGCCACTACCGTCAGCACCAAGAAGGCAAAGAAACATCGACCAACCCAATAGCCTCTATTTTTGCATGGACACGTGGTTTGGCTCACAGAGGCAAATTAGACAACAACCAAGCCTTAATAGATTTCTGCACTACCTTGGAAGAAACATGTGTAGCAACAGTAGAATCGGGCAAAATGACCAAAGATTTAGCATTATTGGTTCACGGCAAAAAAATGTCGCGTACAGACTACCTCAGTACACAAGAATTTTTAGCCGCTATCAAAGAAAATTTAGACAAAGTATTGGCATAAGAACACAACTATATGTTAATAGAAAAATAGGAGAAGCGATTCGTTTCTCCTATTTTTTTGTACCTTTGTGAATACACCTTGTGCTCTTTTTTACAAAAGACAAAGCACTCGTAATACGAACAAAAACACATGAAAACATTATTCCTTTTAGATGCTTACGCACTGATTTACAGAGCCTACTATGCTTTTATAAAAAACCCTCGTGTCAATTCCAAAGGATTAAATACTTCGGCAATTTATGGATTTGTAAATACGCTCGAAGACATTTTGAAACGGGAAAAACCAACGCATATTGCTATTGCTTTCGACCCATCTGGACCAACATTCAGACACGAAGCATACGAGGCTTACAAGGCACAAAGAGAATCAACACCCGAGGATATTCGCAAAGCAATTCCGATAATTAAAGAAATTATCGATGCTTACGGTATTCCAAGAGTGGAAGTAGCGGGTTTTGAGGCGGATGATGTGATTGGTACCTTATCGAAAAAAGGTGAAAAAGCGGGTTTTATTACTTATATGGTTACGCCCGACAAGGATTACGGACAATTAGTATCCGAACGCACCTTTATGTATCGCCCCAAACATACAGGTGGATACGAAACAATGGGCATTGAAGAAATCAAAGCAAAATACCAGTTAACTTCGCAAGAACAAGTAATTGATTTACTCGGACTGATGGGCGATAGTAGCGACAACATTCCTGGTTGTCCAGGTGTGGGTGAAAAAACAGCCATCAAGCTACTGCAAGAATTTGGAAGCATCAACAATCTACTCGAAAATACAGAAAAGCTAAAAGGAGCGTTAAAAATAAAAGTAGAAGAAAACAAAGATTTGATTCTTTTTTCAAAATTCCTTGCTACCATCCGTACCGATGTGCCTATTGAATTAAACGAAGACAAACTTGTACTTTCTGAACCAAATTTAGACAAACTGCGTGCTATCTACGAAGAATTGGAATTCCGTGCGTTTATTGCCAAAATGAATTCGGAGAAAACCATAACCGAGCGCTCCTCAAAGAAAAACGCTCCTCAACAACCCTCACTTTTTGATTTTGCAAACGAAGAAGAAACGGAAATAATAGAAACGGAAGCTCCCGTAAGTTCGTTTGATACAATTGACAACATCAAACCTCTCTATATTTTGCTGAAAAGCGACAAAGAAAAAGAGACCTTTATAGCCGAATTGATGAGGCAAACAAGCGTGTGTTTTGATACCGAAACGACAGGTATTGACACCATCGACAGTGAATTAGTTGGGGTCTCTTTTTGCTGGAAAAAAAACGAAGCATATTACATTCCTTTTGCTAATAGAAATGAAGCAAACATATTTTTAGCCCAAATAAAGCTTTTTTTTCTCAATAAAAATGTAGAGAAAATTGGTCAAAATTTAAAATTTGACATCCTGATGCTTAAAAATTATGGCATTGAAGTACGTGGCAAATTATTTGATACCATGGTAGCCCACTACCTATTACAACCAGAATTGCGTCATGGCATGGATTATTTGGCAGAAATATACCTCAAATACCAAACCATTCATTACGAAGATGTGGTAGGCGAAAAAGGGAAAAATCAACGCAAAATACAAGATATTGATACTGAAATAGTGTGTAGATATGCTGCCGAAGATGCCGATATTACGTTTCAATTGAAAGAAATACTTTCCAAAGAATTAAACGAAAATCAGTTAGACAAACTTTTCCATGAGGTAGAAATGCCGCTTGTACAAACCCTCAGCACAATAGAACATGCGGGCGTTCGCATCGACTCTGACGCATTGGCTCAGTCGTCGCTGGTACTCACCAGCCTAATGCGTGAAATAGAAAAAGAGGTGCAAGATATGGTTGGTTTCGAATTTAACGTGAGCTCTGCCAAGCAAGTAGGAGAAGTGCTATTCGACCGCCTAAAAATAAGCGATAAAGCAAAAAAAACCAAAACGGGACAATACGCCACGTCGGAAGATGTGCTAGAAACACTGCGTACCAAGCACCCTATTGTGGGCAAAATATTAGATTACCGAGGCCTGAAAAAATTACTCAGCACCTATATTGATGCACTTCCTTTGTTGGTAAACAAAACTACGGGGAAAATACATACCTCTTACAATCAAACTGTTACTGCTACTGGCAGATTGAGTTCGAGCAACCCGAACTTGCAAAACATACCGATACGAGATGCACAAGGCAAAGAAATCCGCAAAGCATTTATTCCCGATGCCGACTCTGTATTTCTGTCTGCCGACTATTCGCAAATCGAATTACGCATTATGGCACACCTTAGTCAAGATGCCAATATGATAGAAGCTTTTCGTGCAGGACTCGATATTCACACAGCAACGGCAGCAAAAATATACAAATTACCGTTGGAAGAAGTAACACCTGACATGCGACGAAAAGCCAAAACAGCGAATTTTGGGATTATCTACGGCATTTCGGTATTTGGACTCAGCGAACGCTTATCCATTTCTCGACCAGAAGCCAAAGAGCTAATTGACGGCTATTTCGAGACCTACCCTAGCATAAAAGCGTACATGAATGCAAGCATCGAAAAAGCCAAAGAACAGGGCTATGTAGAAACGCTATTAGGTCGCAAGCGTTTTTTGCCTGACATCAATTCGGGCAATAGTTTTGTGCGAGGATTTGCCGAACGCAACGCTATCAACGCACCCATACAAGGCTCGGCTGCTGATATTATCAAAATTGCCATGATTCGTATTTCGCAACGGTTTGAGAATGAAAACTTGCAATCGCAAATGACCATGCAAGTACACGATGAGTTGAACTTTAGCGTATTAAAATCCGAATTAGATACAGTCAAAAAAATTGTAATAAACGAGATGGAAAATGCCTTCCCGCTAAACGTCCCCTTAATAGCAGACTGCGGTATTGGTGAAAACTGGTTGGAAGCGCATTGATACGAAGCGGTGGAAACTCATTGTAACATTGATGCTGATAGAGAAGACAAAAAGAGTAACGGGGTGATTTGTGTAAAAAAACCTGCAAAGTGAATAAGAGACTTACATGAAAGAGAATAAAATCATATCTTTGAACAAATAAATGGAAACAATATGGCTTTTTTTCAGAATACAGTAACCGACAAGTATCTTAATACGATTGATAAACTTACCATACAAAACAAGTATGAGCAGTTCAAAGAGCATTTTCATAATCCACAAATACAACAAAACATACGCAATAGCAAAGAGGAGCAATATCAAGAAGGGTTTTTGCGCGATTTGTTTGTACACATTTTAGGCTATACCCTAAATCCGCAACACAACTTTAACCTTACTACCGAATACAAGAACGTAAAAGACAGCAAAAAAGCTGATGGGGCAATTATTATTGCCGACAAGGTGAAAGCTGTTATCGAACTGAAAGGAACCGACACAACCGATTTAGGCAAAATAGAAACACAAGCGTTTGGATATAAAAACAATCAACCCAATTGCGTGTATATCATCACGTCTAATTTCGAAAAACTACGTTTTTATATTGACAATGCAATTGAACACCTAGAGTTTAACCTATTTACGCTTACCGAAAAACAATTTGAATTACTATACATCTGCCTTGCATACGAAAATATCGAAAAAGGCATTGCTAAAAAGATTAAAGTCGAATCAATAAGCCAAGAAGATACTATTACTAAAAAACTGTACAAAGATTATTCCTTATTCAAGCGCGAGTTACATCAAAACTTAGTACAACTCAATCCTGAATATGATGAATTAGACCTTTTTAAGAAATCGCAAAAACTACTTGACCGTTTCTTATTCCTTTTCTTTGCCGAAGACCGACAACTATTACCACCCAATTCAGTACGATTAATACTTAACGATTGGCGAGATTTACAAGACCGTGATGTGGAAATTCCTTTATACGACAGGTTCAAAAAATATTTTGGCTATTTGAACACCGGATTTAAAGGCAAACGGTACGATGTGTTTGCCTACAATGGCGGTCTGTTTAAACCCGACGCAATTTTGGATACCGTAAAAATAGACGACGAATTACTATTCAACCACACGTTTAAAATTTCTGATTACGATTTTGCCAGCGAAGTAGATGTAAATATCTTAGGACACATATTCGAAAACTCCCTCAACGAACTTGACGAAATAAAAGCACAATTGGCAGGACAAGAAATTGACAAATCCAAAACCAAACGTAAAAAAGATGGGGTTTTCTACACCCCTAAATACATAACCAAATACATTGTAGAAAACACAGTGGGAAAACTGTGTACCGAGAAAAAACAAGCATTACACATCAACGAAGAAGACTACACAAGCGATAACCGTATACAAAAGAAAACCAAACAAGCGCACCTCGACAAACTCACCACCTATCGTGCATGGCTATTGCAACTTACTATTTGCGACCCAGCTTGTGGTTCGGGCGCTTTCTTAAACCAAGCCTTAGATTTTCTGATTGCCGAACATCGTTATGTAGATGAATTGCAAGCCAAACTCTTTGGTGATTCGCTGGTGTTGAGCGATGTCGAAAAAAGCATTCTCGAAAACAACCTATTTGGAGTCGATTTAAACGAAGAATCGGTAGAAATTGCCAAACTATCGCTTTGGTTACGCACAGCACAACCCAATCGGAGGTTGAACAACTTGAACAACAATATTAAATGCGGAAATTCCCTTATTGACGACCCCGCCATTGCTGGCGACAAAGCATTTAGTTGGCAACAAGCATTTCCACAAGTATTTAAAGAGAAACAAAAAAAAGCATGGCATATTACCACCGCCACACATAATTCGCGCTATTCGCAACGTATGTTTGATAACCATGTAGTAGTGGGCGAAACCGTGTGGCTCGACAAAGACGATGAAATTATAATCACCCAAACAGTGCGAGATATTGCCATAGAAGACAATCTGAATATAATAGAATACAACATCTGTGGCGACCACATGCACCTACTG